>JBDNFH010000001.1:0-2231 GCA_041689915.1 Candidatus Nanopelagicales bacterium
CGCAATGGCTCGGTATCCGAGGTTGGGGTTATTTGGTCGCCCCAGCAAAGAGGACAAGAAAGTTGTCGCGTCCGCCATGGAACGGTTAAAAATAACGGACCTCGCCAAACGACACCTCACCGAACTCTCCGGTGGTCAGCGACAACGGGTTTATGTCGCCCAAGGGATCGCGCAAGATCACGCGATCCTCCTATTGGATGAACCCCTCACCGGTTTGGACATTAACTCGGCCAAAACAATTGATTCAATTATTCACGAGGAACCGGGTCGCGGTTGTTCGGTTGTTCTCACGACCCACGATCTTGAGGAAGCTAGGGCCGCTGACCATGTAATTCTGACCGCCGGACGCGTTGTCGCCTCTGGAAAACCTGAAGATGTCCTCACCAATGACAATCTCACAAACGCCTACGGACTGGGATCCCTACATGACCATCAGGCCACAGACCTTATGTTGCCCGCCGAACACCACTTTGACGATCATTCACATTAAGGTCTCTCATATGGCAACCGTAGGAGTTCGTACTACTAGGCAGCGCACGGCAGTCGCAGAAGCCCTGAATGAACTAGACGATTTTCGATCAACCCAAGAGATCCACGAATACCTGAAGGAGCGGGGCGACAGCGTTGGCCTCGCAACGGTGTATCGCACTTTGCAGACACTTAGCTCAGCGGGGGATGTCGACGTAATTCTCCGCGAAGATGGCGAATCCGTGTACCGCCTTTGCAGTGATGCGCATCATCATCATTTAGTCTGCCGCAAATGCGGGTTCACCGTTGAAGTAGAAGGACCAGCAGTAGAACGTTGGGCTGAGTCAGTGTCAAAAGCCCACGAGTTTACCGAGGTAAGCCACACATTGGAAATCTTCGGGCTGTGCTCAAACTGCAGTTAGCTAGCCCCGCCATAGCGCCGACTACGGGAGGCATAGATCTCGCAGGCTTCCCACAATTGCCTTCGGTCAAAATCTGGCCAGAGGGTGTCAAGAAAAACAAATTCAGCGTAGGCCGACTGCCACAATAAGAAGTTACTCATTCGCTGCTCACCCGAACTGCGCACAAATAAATCCACATCGGGCATATCGGGTTCATCAAGATGTACCGCGATCATGCGCTCGGTGATTTTGCTCGGCTGTATGTGACCACTGGCAACTTTGGTCGCGATTGCCTGTACCGCATCCGTGATTTCGGCCCTGCCCCCGTAGTTAACACACATGGTCAACGTCAATTGTGAATTTTTCGCTGTGAGTTCTTCGGCTTCTTCGAGTTCCTTGATCACACTTCGCCACAGCTTGGGTCTGCGACCAGCCCAGCGGATGCGGACTCCAAGTTCATTTAATTCATCGCGGCGACGCCGGATTACATCCCGGTTGAACCCCATCAGGAACCGCACTTCCTCGGGGGATCTGCGCCAATTCTCAGTTGAGAATGCATAGGCCGAGAGCCAACTCACTCCCAGTTCCAGTGCCCCATGAACGCAATCGAGCAAACTCGCCTCGCCGGCTTCATGTCCTGCGGTTCGAGGCAATCCACGCTCTTGGGCCCAGCGGCCATTGCCATCCATTACCAATGCAACATGTTTGGGAATCACATCCTTTGGCAATGTTGGTGGCTTGACTCCACTTGCATGAGCGGGCGGCGATGGAAATGATTTTTTCACGACATTCCTCCCATTGTTTTACGGTCAACGAGAGGCAGCGACTTCAAACCTCGGTCAAGGTGCCACTGAAGGAAAGCGGCAATTAAACCACTTGCCTCCATTCGTGCACGCTGTTCACTCGAATCGGCGTGCTCCCATTCACCGGATAACAACGCCCCCAATAATGTGATTGTTTCCCGTGTGGGCGCAGCGCAGCCAGGTGGTCGGCACCCGTCACAAACAATCCCACCGGCAGCAATCGCGAAGGCTCTATGCGGTCCGCCACTTCCACATTGAGCGCAGTCATGAAATGACGGAGACCAACCAGCGACAGCGAGTGAACGCAAAAGGTAACTGTCCAAAATGAGTCGCGGGTCATGTTCTTTCGCCGTAAGTGAACGTAGCCCTGAAACAAGCAGTGCGAATTGTGGAACTGCCGGTTCACCTTCCTGGGGTGTGAGCCGCTCGGCAGTTTCCAACATTGCCGTACCCGAAGTCCACGCAACGTAATCTGATGAAAGCTGGCCACCCATCGCGGCAATACTCTCAACCTGGGTGACACTCTCAAGTGACTTACCGGTGTACAACTGAATGTCAA
>JBDNFH010000002.1:0-11925 GCA_041689915.1 Candidatus Nanopelagicales bacterium
CCTTTTTTGGCGCATTAGCTTGGCTCGCACCGTTGATCCTGATCGCGATTGCCTGGCGATTCCTTCGGCACCCTGATCAAAATGGGGCAACCGGACGCCTTGCTATTGGCCTCACAACCATTGTTGTGAGCGTTGTAGGTCTCTGGCACTTGACTCAAGGCGCACCCACGCCAAGTAACGGTGCAGACGCTATGAACAGCGCCGGTGGCACTATGGGCTGGATCGTCACCGCACCGGTCATTGCGGCACTTGGCTCAATAGTTAGCGCATTCTTACTCGTGCTCTTGGGTTTCTTCGGATACCTGGTGCTTACCAAGACTACGATCGCACGATTACGTGGGATTGCAGTTGCTGGATTTCGCCGTCTGCGTGGGGGTATCCCATCCCGTGCACGCGAGGAGTTCGAGCAGGAAGATGTTGCTGACGGTGAATCCGAAGTTGACAAGGACCTTTTCCCAGGATTTGCCAACCCCAACGGGGTGTTGCGAACAGACCATTCAGATATCCCACTTGTGGGCGATGAGCCTTTTATCTCCCCGGTTCACAGTGAAGATGAACGACCTGCTGCGGCGCTTATGGCTGGTGTGGCAGGGTTGGACACCAAAGTGCCGGGACAAACTGATTCACGCACTGACACCATCATTGTGTCAACGGCTCGCTCTGTCGTCACAGCGAAAAACGCAACTGAGATTGTGGCATTGCCGCAGAAGATTGAGCAATTATCATTGACCCCGCGCAGTGCATATCGTCTGCCTAAAGGTGACTTACTCAAAGTGGGCCCGGCGCACAGGACCGCCACAAAAGCCAATGACCTTGTAGTAGCCGCATTGACTGACGTGATGACCCAGTTTGGTATCGATGCGCAGGTTGTTGGATTCATGCGGGGTCCAACAGTTACTCGTTATGAAATTGAGCTGGGACAAAGTGTCAAAGTCGAACGAGTCACAGCACTGAGTAAAAACATTGCCTACGCGGTCGCAAGCGCCGAAGTGCGCATTCTCAGTCCGATCCCTGGCAGGAAGGCAATCGGTATTGACATTCCCAATACCGATCGAGAATTAGTTGCGTTGGGAGACGTTCTCAAAAGCAAGGTCGCAGCCAACGACCAACATCCCATGGTCGTGGCGCTCGGAAAAGATGTCGAAGGCAGTTTTGTCGTTGCAAACCTTGCTAAAATGCCGCATATTCTTGTTGCTGGCGCCACGGGAGCTGGTAAGAGCAGTTGCATTAACTCGCTCATTACTTCAATCTTGATGCGCTCAACACCTGAAGAGGTACGCATGATCCTGGTTGATCCCAAGCGGGTTGAATTAACAATCTACGAAGGTGTACCGCATTTGATTACGCCCATTATTACCAATCCGAAAAAGGCAGCTGATGCCTTGGCATGGGTTGTGAAAGAAATGGATCGCCGCTATGACGATTTATCAGCATTTGGGTTTCGGCATATTGACGACTTCAACAAAGCAGTTCGCTCTAGCAAGGTCAAGCCGCTGCCCGGATCAGAGCGCAAGATTGAGACGTATCCGTATCTGCTGATAGTTGTTGATGAACTCGCCGACCTCATGATGGTTGCTCCACGTGATGTTGAGGATTCTGTTGTTCGCATCACCCAACTGGCACGCGCCGCGGGCATTCATCTAGTTCTTGCAACACAGCGCCCGAGTGTTGACGTGGTCACCGGTCTGATCAAGGCGAACGTCCCGAGTCGCCTGGCATTTGCGACTTCGAGTTTGGCCGACAGCAGAGTGATCTTGGATCAGTCGGGCGCGGAAAAACTTGTTGGACAAGGTGATGGACTCTTTTTGCCTATGGGTGAGAACAAGGCAATGCGCATCCAGGGCGCATTCGTGTCCGAACATGAGATCCGCGCAATTGTGACTCACTGCAAGGCTCAATGGGATACTGATTACCTTGAGGAAGTGACAAGTCCCGCCGGGTCGACTAAAGAGATTGACGGCGATATCGGCAACGACTTAGACCTTCTGCTTCAAGCCGTTGAGTTAGTTGTGGGAACCCAGTTTGGGTCAACCTCAATGCTGCAGCGCAAACTTCGGGTCGGATTTGCCAAAGCGGGACGACTTATGGACCTGATGGAGTCGCGCGGGGTTGTCGGTCCCAGCGAAGGATCAAAGGCGCGCGACGTTCTCGTTTCTGCCGATGAACTTCCGGGATTAATCCTCTCTATCCGTGGCAGATAGGCTTCGGGGGTGTCCGAAAAAACTGTTGCCCTGATCACCATGGGCTGTGCCCGCAATGAAGTTGATTCCGAGGAGCTTGCGGGGAGACTCGAAGCCCAAGGTTGGACCCTGGTTTCGGACCCTGAATTAGCCCAGGTAGTAATGGTCAACACCTGTGGTTTTGTTGATATCGCCAAAGCCGACTCAATTAACACAATCATTGAAGCCGCAGCCCTAAAACAGGAACAGGGAATTACCAAAGCCGTAGTTGCCGTTGGGGTATTCACCTACACCGATGAAGCGGGTACCGAGGCGTTCAACTTGGAGCCCAAGGTTGACCAGTCGGTAATTGACGCACGAGTACAGCAGATTAGAGACCTCGTTGACGAACTCATGGTTCAACGGGCTCAAGAGCGCATCGGTGAACTGGTTGAGGTTGTGATCGAATCATTTGACGCCGAATCCAACAGTTACTTTGGACCTGCTGGGCACCAAGGGCTCGACGGCAGCGAGACCGAAATCGTGATGCAATCAGGTGGCCAGGCGCTCGAAATTGGCCAGTTAGTGCAGGTGAGACTAATTGACAGTAGCGGAGTTGACCTGATTTCGGAACTGGCGAGTTAATGCGAGAGCATCCACTTCCGCCCGACCATGCTGCTGATTTACCGACCAGCACGTCAGTGTGGAATTTTGCGAATGCCCTCACAGCCCTTCGACTTCTCGCGGTCCCGTTGCTGGGTTATCTGCTGCTGCAAGATACGCAGGAATTGCGGAACTGGGCCATGATTGTGTTTTTGCTCGCGTCTCTCACGGACCTACTCGACGGTTTCGTTGCACGCAAGTACGGCCTCATCACAACAGTGGGCAAGATCGCCGATCCAATCGCGGATAAGTTCCTCACCGGCATTGCGCTGATTGGCCTGTCGTATTTAGGTGCCCTGCCATGGTGGGTCACGATCGTGATTATCGCGCGTGAAATCGGTGTAACGCTCCTTCGATTCTGGGTCATTGAACACGGTGTTATTTCAGCTTCCCGCGGCGGGAAAACTAAAACCCTGCTCCAGATCATTGCGATCAGCATGTACCTGGTCGTCTGGCCCGCTTCGGTCACACCAGATCTCATCCAATTCTGGGACGTTGCGAAAGTGCTCGTTATGGCATTGGCTGTAATCCTTACCCTGACAACCGCCATTGCCTATATTCGAAAAGCGTTGCAATTGCGACTCGAAATTGAGGTAGTTCGCACATGAGTGCCGCGCGGGTAGTTGCTGCATTGCAAGCCAGCGGCGAAACGATCTGCACCGCCGAGTCCATAACTGGTGGTGCAATAGCAAGCGCACTGGTGGACGTTCCTGGTGCATCAAAGGTATTTGCCGGAGGGGTGATCACCTACTCGATTGAGGCAAAAAAGAAAGTGCTCGGCATCAAGGAAAGTGAGTTGGCCCACGGCGTGGTCACGGCGGACGTGGCAACAGCAATGGCGCTACGCGCTCGTAGCCTTTTTGGAACCGACTACGCGCTCTCCAGTACCGGGGTTGCCGGTCCTGGCCAGGAGCAGGGTGTCCCCGAAGGAACCATTTGGTTGGGTTTTGCGTCTAAGAGTGCAAGCGGGGCTGTTTTAATAGACGCATTCCCATCAATTGGAGATCGAAACGAGATTCGTGCAGTGGCTGTTACGGCGGCATTGGAGTTGGTCTTTACCCAAGAGGTTTTCGCCGGGCTTCATCAACAGAGTTGAGCCAACATCCGCACAGATTGACCCGACCAGGTATCATTGCGATATAGTTTTTGAGAGTCGAGTGTGATTTCGCAGTAGGAAGGAAATGGACATGATCGTTTTGCGCAATGTGATCGGAGATGAACTTCGTCGCCGTCGTCAAGATCAAGGCCGTACCCTGCGTGATATTTCCGGCGCTGCATCGGTTTCCCTCGGTTATTTATCTGAGATTGAACGCGGTCAAAAGGAAGCATCCTCTGAGTTGATCGCGGCTATCTGCGGGGCACTCGACGTTTCGCTTTCTGACATCTTGGCTTCTGTTAGCACTTCAGTTGCCCATGCTGAATCAGCCCAACCTTTGACTTTTCCCAGCGCTATTTCCGCAATCTAATTTCTGCGACTCGTCAGTGGGCATGCCGTGCGTCTAAGTGACATGTCTGAGCGCCTCGAGACCGTCATTGGACCCAATTACAGTGCGTCCTGGCGTAAGGACGTTGTTCTCCCTGACCTGGGCTACACGGTTGATGCGGCGGTAGGGGTCGGGGTAGAGGCGGCAGTTATTTGGCGCGCTGTTTGCAATTTCGTAGAGGTCCCGAGTGCGTTGCTCTAGAGTGCGCACGTGAGCACAACCGATCAATGCCAAGCGATCGAAACCCTGGAAAGCCCCCGGATCCTTTCAATTCAAAATCGTTCGGTCGCAACCTTGTCGGCCGCTCAAATGTTTGGTGGAATCGCTGTTGCCGGATCGGTCCCGGCCGGAGCATTGCTTGCAACCTCGTTGACAGATTCGGAAGCCTTTGCCGGACTCGTTCAAACTGCCGGAGTTCTCGGAGCTGCGATTTTTGCGCTTCCACTTGCCCGAATCGCACTTACTAAAGGACGACGACCGGCCCTTGCCAGCGGTTACGGACTCGGGATTATTGGCGCGATCCTGGTGATTGCGGGGGCTGTGTCTCGCCAGGTTGCAATCGTTTTGGTCGGGTCGTTATTTGTAGGCGTTGCCAGTGCCGCGAGTTTGCAGGCGCGGTACGCCGCAACCGACCTAGCATTACCCCAGCACCGGGCCCGCTCACTTTCCTATGTTGTGTGGGCGGCCACCATCGGGGCGGTGCTAGGACCAAACCTTTTGAATTTCAGTGGATCGATTGGATTGAGTCTGGGATTACCGCAGCTCTCGGGTCCCTATGTAATTTCAGGAATCGCGCTCACCATGGCGGTGGTTGTCCTGATGGTTTCCTTGCGTCCCGATCCATTTCAATTAGCGACCAAACTGCGCCAAGACCAAGATCCAGGTACAAAAATTCAGCAGCCAAAGTTGCGCGACGGGATTGAGCATTTGCGGACTCGCCCACGTGCAGTTCTAGGAATCGGTGCTATCTCAATCGGTCATGTTGTCATGATCATGGTGATGGTTATGACCCCGGTTCACATGGCCCACGTTGATGTAACACTGCAACTCATTGGCTTGGTGATTAGCGTCCACGTTGCCGGCATGTATGCGTTCTCACCACTCGTCGGATCCGCAGTTGATCGTTTCGGTAGAGTGCCCATGATTCTTATCGGTGTCGTGATCCTTATGGCAGCCTGCATCATCTCCGGCCTCGCTCCAGCGGACAACATAGTAATATTGGGAACTGGCCTGTTTCTGTTGGGCCTTGGCTGGTCATTCACGCTGATCGCCGGTTCAACCTTGGTCACCGACTCGGTTGAGGCTAATGAGCGTCCATCAGTTCAAGGTCTATCCGACCTTTCAATGAATTCTGCCGGGGCTCTTGGCGGAATCGCCGCTGGAATTATCATGTGGTGGGGTGGCTATGGCTGGTTGTGCGCCTTCGCGATCCTGCCCTTGATTGGGTTAGCCGTCTGGGTCAGCATTCCGGCGTGTCGCAAGCCTTCGAACGCACGTTCGATATAGGCTCAGACCGCTGGGTCGAGTTATCAACAGCCTTGGGTGATCATCCACAATGGAAAATCGCCCAAGGTAAATGTCAGTGCTCGCACTTAGCCTTTAGCAAACATAAGAAAACGTGAAGTGCTCCAGCTGTATCGGTAGCTGTGAATGCGGACCCAGGGTTGAGGAGAAAGAGCATGGCAAATACAGAAAAAGACCGCGAAAAGGCCCTTGACAGTGCATTGGCCCAGATTGAGCGTCAATTCGGCAAAGGCTCACTCATGCGACTTGGTGATTCCGTGCGTGCTCCCATGGAAGTAATCCCGACCGGATCCATCGCCCTTGACATTGCTTTGGGTATTGGCGGTTATCCACGTGGCCGAATTGTCGAGATTTATGGTCCAGAATCGTCTGGTAAAACTACGGTGGCCCTACATGCCATTGCTAGTGTCCAAGCCAGTGGTGGACTCGCTGCATTTATTGACGCTGAGCATGCACTCGACCCTGACTACGCAGCACATCTCGGGGTTGACTTGGATAATCTCTACGTTTCACAGCCCGACAACGGCGAGCAAGCACTAGAGATTTGCGACACCTTGGTGCGATCTGGCGCAATTAGCCTTGTCGTCATTGACTCAGTTGCGGCACTCACACCCCGCGCTGAAATCGAAGGTGATATGGGTGACTCCCACATGGGCCTGCAGGCGCGTCTCATGAGTCAGGCACTGCGCAAAATGGCGGGTGCGTTGAGTAATACGAATACGACCGCGATCTTTATTAACCAGTTGAGGGAAAAGATCGGGGTCATGTTTGGCTCACCTGAAACAACAACGGGTGGCAAGGCCTTGAAGTTCTACTCATCGGTCCGACTAGACGTTCGCCGCATTGAGACCCTGAAGGGCGGAACCGAAGCAGTGGGTAACCGGACCCGGGTCAAGGTAGTCAAGAACAAGGTTGCCCCACCATTTAAGCAAGCTGAGTTTGACATCATTTACGGGGAGGGAATCTCGCGTGAGGGTTCACTGATTGACATTGGTGTTGATCAGGGGATTGTTCGCAAAGCCGGTGCCTGGTACACCTACGAAGGTGATCAACTGGGGCAAGGTAAGGAAAACGCCCGCTCCTTCCTGAGGGACAATGCCGATCTTGCTAACGAGATTGAAAAGCGGATCAAGGAAGAAATGGGAATTGGCCCCAAGATTGACGCTCCGGTTGACCCGAAGACGGTTAAGGCAGCTGCCAAAGCTGAGGCGGCAACTGACCAAGATATGCAGGACGAGTAGTTCTACTTACCCACTCAATGAGCGATCCAGAGAATGGTAAGTCGAGCGAGGAGTCGGAAATCATGTTGGCCGCTATGCGCCGACTGAATACGGCTCCCCGAACGCGTGGGGAGTTGGCTAAGTACTTATTGGCCAAGGATTTTGATCTAGGTTTGATCGAAAATGTTCTGGATCGGGTTGCATCCATGGGTTACATTGATGACGCAAAATACGCCCATGAATGGGTTCGAAGCCGTCAACGTTCCCGAGGTTTGGCGCCGAGTGTTCTCAAGCGGGAATTGATCGCTAAAGCGATCGATCTTGAATTGATTGAGGTAGCTCTGGAGCAACTCACCTCGCAGGGCACGCATGAACGTGCCGGTGAATTGGCCGCCAAGAAGTATCGAAGCTTGCACAGTGTTGAGCCCAGTGTGGCAATCCGCCGAATTGCCAGCCAACTACAGCGCAAGGGCTATCCCCCCGGGTTATGCTTCCAAATCGCCACAGAGACAGTTGGCGCTGACATTGATCCCTTGGGAGAATTAGGGGACTAGAACCACAAAATGTGAGCAGTGTTCAGATAGTGTTAGGCTTCGTGCACAGTTTCACAATCCCCTTCAAGTTTTGTCAGGAGTATTCATGCCGGGTTTGTCCCAGTGGGCGGTTCGTAAGCCAGTAGTTGCACTTATTTCTTACTTCGTGGCGCTAATTGCCATTGTGGGGATCGGTGTTTCATTCGGCGGTTCACTGAACGACTCATTTGATCTGCCCGACACAGAGTCGACCACGGCGACGCAATTGCTGAAAAGTATCGGCAACGCCGATCTTGACGCGTCTTCCTCGGGGGCGAACGCCAGCATTATTTGGTCGCCTTTAACGGGCAGCGCGGTTGATGAAGCAACGGCTGCGGCGATCACACCCGTCTTGGAACAAATTGCGGCCGTACCCTCTGTGTCGTGCGTAACTAATCCATTTGATGTCACAGCACCATTGGGGAATGCGTGCCCAACCGCTGACAGTGGCATGGATGCCGTGCTGGCTGACGCCACTCCTGAGGAGCTGAAGAAATTACAGCCGGCACTGAAAGCAGCCGCAATCGCCAATTCGCCCATAAGCGCTGGCGGCACCGTTGCGGTCTCCACGGTCACTTTTGCTGGTGGAATGGAAGATATTTCAACAGCCGACGCAGTCGCGGTCCTTAAACTGGTGAAGGCCGCTAATACGGATGCAATTGCCGTTGGCGCGAGTGGCGATGTTTTGCAATTCGCTGGGCAAGAACCCCCGTCAAGTGAACTATTTGGAATTCTGGTGGCAGTTGTAATTCTGCTGATTGCTTTTGGTTCGATAGTCGCAGCAGGTATGCCGATCGTTATCGCGATCATTGGACTCGCAGCGGGCCAGATGCTGGTTCTGCTCGTCGCGATCTTCTTGGACGTAGCAACTTTCGCTCCGACCCTCGCCGCAATGATCGGTTTGGGCGTTGGCATCGACTACGCGCTCTTTGTCATGAATCGTTACCGGCAAGCGGTCCTGATTGGTCATGATCCCAAGCGAGCCGCCTTAGAAGCTGTCAATACGGCAGGGCGCGCGGTGCTCTTTGCCGGGGCAACCGTGATTTTCGCACTCTGCGGTCTTTTTATTCTCGGTATTGGTTTCTTCAATGGACTTGCATTGGCTGCAATTGTTACCGTACTCATGGTCATGATGGCCGCGCTGTGGCTCTTGCCAGCTACGCTCTCACTCCTAGGAACAAAAGCACTTGGACTGCGCCTGCCATGGGGAACCAAGCCCGGTGAAGGACATGCCGAAGGTAACCAGTGGTCGCGTTACGGTCACGTCCTACAAAAGAAGCCATGGCTCTTTGCAATCCTTTCCGTTGGAATTGTCGCCATCTTGGCGATCCCGGTGTTTTCACTTCGTCTGGGTTTTGCTGACGCTTCCGGCAACGCGCCAGGCAGCACAAGTCGGATTGCCTACGATCTCACAGCCGAGGGCTTTGGTCCCGGAACCAACGGTCCGTTCATCGTCGCTGTCGAACTGTCAGAACCCAACAACCTGGATCAGTACGCGGCAGCCATTTCGGCGATTGAATCAACACCGGGTGTTGCGGCGACGAATCCGTCGAGCGCGATTCTTCCGTTAGTACGGGCATCCGGTGGAGGCTTGAGTCCGGATGGCACAGTAGGGGCAGTTTTTGTTACTCCGACCACAGGTCCACAGGAGGCGGAGACTTCTGACCTGTTGACCGAGTTGCGAGAGGTAACCGCTCCGGCACTTTTTGAATCAACAGGTGCGTCCATGTACGTAGGTGGTGCGCTGGCGGTGACGTCTGACTTCACCAGTGTGTTGGTCAATGCACTCCCCATTTTCTTGTTAATTGTGGTTTCCCTTGGTTTCCTGGCACTCATGGTGCTGTTCCGATCCTTGGTAGTTCCATTGACCGCAGCACTGACCAGCCTGCTCAGTTTCGCTGCAGCAACCGGTATCACCGTTGCGGTATTCCAGTGGGGGTGGCTCAGTGGACTGCTTGGTGTTTCCGGAACGGGACCAATCTTCCCGTTCTTACCGATCATGGTTTTCGCAATTCTCTTTGGATTGTCCATGGATTATCAGGTATTCCTGGTGACCCGAATGCGTGAAGAGTGGGATCACACCCAAGACAATGCCGCGGCCGTGCGCCGCGGGCTGGCCGGTTCCGGCAAGGTCGTTGTGATCGCGGCAGCGATCATGAGCAGTGTGTTCATCGCGTTTATTCCCACACCTGAAAACACCATCAAGCTCTTTGGGGTTGCCTTGGGTTCAGCGATCATTATTGACGCATTCCTGATTCGTTTGATTGCAGTGCCTTCGATCATGTCAATCATCGGCACGGGCAACTGGTGGTTACCTGGCTGGTTGGATCGCATCCTGCCAACAGTTCACATTGAGCCAGGCGAAGACGAAGTCATCGACGAATACAGCGAGAAGCCTGATCCAGCGCCAGTTGGCTAGGGGGAAGACACAATTGGATTCGGCTTGATTTATCCGACCCGGTGAAAGAAAACCTCGTCCGTGAGGGCGGGGATGAATTTCGCCCCGTTGCTGACCGGTCTTTTTCCGGTCCAACCGTCCACCGATGTCAGACGGGTGTGAAATGATTGCATGTATGGGTAGGAAAGTGAGCGACGAGAGGAAACGTGCGTACAAGTACCGTTTCTACCCGAGTTTCGTGCAGGCTGCTTTTCTTGGTCGTAGTTTCGGTGCGAAACGTTTCGTGTGGAATCGGGCGCTCGCGTTACGGACCCAAGCGTATGCTTTCGATGGGACGCGTCTTTCCGGGGAAGACATGATTAACATGCTTCCGGCGTGGAAGAAAGACCCCGACACCGAGTGGCTGAACGAGGTCAGTTCGGTCGTGTTGCAGCAAACGTTACGTGACCAGGACAGGGCTTTCACAAACTTTTTTGATTCCTGTACGGGTACACGTAAAGGCCCCAGAGTGCGTTACCCGAGGTTTAAAACCCGTAATTCCCGTAAATCTCTTCGTTACACGAAACAAGGTTTCACATACGTGAACGGGGAAATACGGCTCGCGAAAATGCTGCGCGAACCACTGAACATTGTGTGGTCACGCCCACTCCCCGCGGGTGTCACCCCGTCTTCAGTGACCGTGAGCCGCGACGCTGCGGGACGCTGGTTCATCTCCATTCTGTGTGAAGAAATCGTCGCGCCGCTTGTTAAGACAGAAAAAACCGTTGGTGTTGATGTGGGCCTGAAAACGTTCGCTGTCTACTCCGATGGGGAACACGTCGAGCATCCGAAACTTCTCGCGGCCAAAGCCGCGCGTCTGGCCCGGTATCAGCGGGTAGCGTCCCGGCGTAAACCTCAACCAGGACAGGCAGCGTCTCAAAACTACGTGAAAGCGAAGACACGTGTCGCGAAACAACACGTGAAAGTCGCGGACGCCCGGCGTGACTTCCTTCACAAAACAACTACCGATCTAGTAAACCGGTTCGACGTGGTCGTACTCGAAGACCTCCACATTGCGGGCATGAAACGTAACCCCCGGCTCGCGAAATCCATTTCCGATTCAGGTTGGGGGGAGTTTCGCACCCAGATCGAATACAAAACGCAGTGGTACGGGAAACGCCTCATCGTGATCGACCGTTGGCATCCCTCCAGCAAACTCTGTTCAACCCTCGGTTGCGACTGGAAAAACAGTCACCTGAAACTTTCCGAACGGTCCTGGACCTGTTTGGAATGCGGCACCCTGCACGACAGGGACCTCAACGCCGCGAAGAACATACGTGCCGCCGGACTGGCGGTAATCCAACGTGAGTTGGATGAAGCCTGTGGAGAGGACATAAGACCGAAACGCTCACCGCGTGTGACTGCCCGTAAGGGACGGCTGACTTCAGTGAAACAGGAAACAACCCCGAACGTTCACGCTCACGCGCGAGCGTCAGTCGCGTGAGCAGCTGGGGGAATCCCCGTCCGTCAGGGCGGGGAGGAAGTCAAATGCCCGTCACTGATATGCCTCGCACCTACCAAGTACGCACCTACGGGTGCCAAATGAATGTGCACGACTCGGAGCGGATCACGGGGCTGTTGGAGTTCCGGGGATACGTACCGGTTGTCGATGGCGCGGTTGCGGACCTCATTGTGTTTAATACTTGTGCGGTTCGTGAAAATGCGGACAACAAACTCTACGGCAACCTTAGCCACTTAGTGCCGATTAAAGCCGCCAATCCCGGAATGCAGATTGCGGTGGGTGGTTGCTTGGCACAAAAGGATCAGGGTGAGATTCTGAGCAGGTCACCCGTAGTTGATGTGGTGTTTGGCACCCACAATCTGGGGTCGCTGCCCGTGCTTTTGGAACGTGCTCGGATTGAGCAA
>JBDNFH010000003.1:0-7157 GCA_041689915.1 Candidatus Nanopelagicales bacterium
CACTACTTACACGCAACACTCCCCACCCTCACTCTTAGACTTTCCCTCTTCGCGCCATTTGTGGGCGTTATTCCCATACACCCATCCGTACGCTATCGCGCTAAATATAAAACCATACTGTTGTGTTGCCAAAGCGAAAATAACCCATAATGCCTGTACCCCTATTCCTACAGCCCAGCCCCACCATATTTGTTTTCCTGCAATATATAGTCCGAAAATACCAATGGCCGCTAAGACAAATGACCAAATCATTTTACCTCCAAAATGTTGACACATTGCATACCGTAGATACCCGTCTCATACGAAATATCACTCATTACTCCCACCCAGCGAAAGTACCTAACACGCCAGCCAGAGCCGCAACAATCAGGCACGACGCTCCACCACACAATAAAAGAAACCCCCGAGTTTCACTCATCACTTCACCACCTCTGGCGCTTCCTGTGTCCTGTACCAAACAACGTCCAAGTCCGGCCCAACCCCAATAATTTTACCGATCTCTGGCCGATCCTTCCCCGCCCTAATCTCCATTTGGGCAGAAGATAGTGAACTATGCTCTGTTGATATTGCCAGTTCACCTTTACGCCACGGGCGTTTAAGCGGGCCGTCCGTTCCGTAATAGAAAGAGCACATGTATTTCATACGCGGGCCCATCACTTCACCGCTCTGTTTGGATCGTCGCATCGTTCGATTGTTTCTATCCCATTACCGACACGACCTTCCACATCTTTCAGAAAGACATGGCCTACCCACATGCCAGACATCCAAATGTAAGTAGCGCCCGGCCCGAAAGTATTCTTGTAAACGCTAGCCGACGGAAACATCGTTCCCCGCACCCATTCATGCTCAACGAGCGTCGGGATCAGTTTGGTTGGGGTAGGTGGGACGTAGAGAGTAAGGTACGTCTCGCTAGCCCAGTTAGAGTGGTAGCCGCGAAGAAAATACCGATGTTGACGGTCTACTGTTTCAATACGCTCGATAGTCAGAACAGTCGTAACTGGATACCACGTCACACGATCCCCAACCTTGAACTTCGCTTCGGGTGGGACGATCTCAAACGCCGTGATGTTGCGACCAACTAATGACAAGTCCCAAACCTTCCCATTCGTACTCTCTATGCAGGGATTCGAGTACAAATTACGAGACATCACCCCCGTCATCTCAACGTGGCACACCGAACCAATCGGCGCTGCCATAATCTGATCCTTAAAATCCTCGTAACTCATTGCGTTCCTCTCTCGTAATATGGGTCAACGGGAATCGTGATCGTGTCCATGGCTATCTCGTCGCCCTCAACTTTGTACGGCTTACCGTCTCTGAGTGCCAACTTTGTCAGGGTCGCACTCATTGGGCCGACACGAATTTCAGTAACCCGGTCAGTCGCAGTGTCACAACCGAATAGTGCGGCAAGATCAAAGAGCATGGCTTGCGGGACGCTCCTCATCAGGTGCCGTCATTGATGAGTCGAAAGTCCGGGTCGATCACGCGCTTAATCTCCACGACCCCACTGCCACCGCCGTGGAGTAGTTGCCAACTCTGGGAGCGCGTCGCCGGGTGCCTACGCTTCGCACCTTCAATTGCAATGGCCTCCACGGCGGCATCTAGGTCATCGAGTAGGTGCGAGTTCTTGAGTAGCAACTCCCGGTTAGCGCGCTGCAGTAACTTGTTGTCTCGCTGTACCCGCCGGAGTTTAACCCGATACCGAAAGGCCACCAACGCCACCAAAATTGTTGCCACACCGTACACAAGATTCCACATTATTAAACACTCTCCTGAGCCGCTATACGATCCTTAGCCCCATGGAATGATAACCGCAGGGTGTCCTTCACTTTATCCGACAAGTCGTACGACTTAATCAGTTCACTCAGTTCTGTGACTTCCCCAATTGTCCCCACATCCTTGAATGCTTGTATCAGTGTTTCGAGTTCACCATCATCGGCGTGTTCCTGCCCAACAACATCCCCGACCGTAGCCGCAAACGAACCATTGTTGTACAGAGACAACCCGAACTGGTCGCCAAGGTTCACCGCGCACCGCTTAAACGCTTGCGACTCAGCCGTGTTGTGAGTTGGAACAAAATCCCCAGCCAAGTAGGTACGTGTAGGGGAATCCACACTAACGCAACGGGTCGGGACGGAATCTATCTGCTCAATACTTGCAACACTATTCCATGCAGTCTTGCTGCGCACGCGGGCTTTCGCCGCTTTGCGAGGGAGAGCGAATGGCATCGTGTGTGGAGTCCAATAGGCAATCCGAGCGATAACCTCTTTGCCAAAGCCTTTGTTAGACTGATCGTGTGAGTTCACCTTTTCACCTAACGAACGGGCAAGTTCAACAACCTGATCACGGAGGGCTGGGATTATTGAGCAGAATGACACTCGCCCGCGCTTATCGCTAGTCCCATCAGAGTCCATTAGCCCGCGTAGAAGTGCGAGCCGCTGAGAAATACTCCCACGCATGTAGTCATCAGGAATATGTTTGTGCCCTAAAACACCCATTTCAACAAGCACCTTGCGCTGACCAAGCAAGCCGGTTGTATAGGATGCTCCTGAATCCTTCTGACGTTTCCCTGTCACGATTCCGGCTGAGTGAATAATCGCCACCACGTCGTCTGTATCTAACGCATTTGATGTAACTCTAGCCTCGCTTTTGCTCCCATTACCAAGCCAGTACCCGAGTGTCCACGGATCTAGGGGCAGCGATTTGTCTGGGAGAGATATCGGCTTAGCCACGGGAATAACAATGGACTTACCCTCAGACTTGGCTGTGTAAAGCCGCGCGATGTCATTGACCTGCATTTTTTCTTGCGCGATTCGGGAAACCCAAACATGCTCGTTATCGCAAACAATTGAATGTCCGTTACGGAAAGTAACTCTGTAACAGGGTAAGTTTTTTATAGCACTCGTAGATGTTACTCGGACAGGTTGCCCGTCCATATCAAAGACAAAATCTCCAATTTTAACCTCTGCCATTGTTGTCCAGCCGGTCGGTGTCGGTATTGCTGTGTCAAGAGCAAGGCCCTTAATAGCCATGTCGTGCGCGTCACCGCGGGCCGGGTTAATAGCATCCCCAGCCGCCCATTCCGTATAGGTGGCCCCCCCAACCGTGACAGTTACTTGAGCCCGGTACCCAACCGACCATCTCATCGTGCCGGGTTTCTTCGGGTTCTCCGACTCCACCTCGAACGTGATTTCCATTCGCTCCGTGTCCGCGCTCCAATTACCGAACCCGAAAATCTTGTTCATGGTTCGGCGAATATCCCACGCCTCAACATGAGAGAACCCTTTACCGTCTTTGGATACGCGACCCGGCTGGATTGCCTTCTGCAATTCTGCTACTACATCTTCACTAAAATCACTCATCTTCATCATCCCCTAACACGGCCATATCCATGTTCGGTTGAATAGTGAAAGCGACCCTCGACGGAACCGGGGTCAGTCCGGGCACGACACCGCCCGTAGCCGGGTCAACGGCTGACCCTCCACTCACGACCACCACTTTCTTGATCGCCGTCAGATTCGGGGACACCGAGTAGTTAAGTAAGTCTTTACGCTCATTCGCTTCTGCCCAATCCACGAACGTGTTTCTGTCTACTTCATACGTGACAGTTGTTTCACGGGTCTTAATTTTCCCCGACGGTGAATCGAAAGTCTTCACGCCCGCTATGCGTTGTTTCATAGCGAACACTTCAAGATGACCTTGATAAAATTCCATGCCCGAATCAACCGTGGCGTTGGCTTGCTCTAGCCACAACCGGACACGCTCAATTTCTTGTGCCGCGAGCGCATTGTTTTGTTCACGGCGTTTCGCCATTCCAGCGTATTTCTGTAACGCCCAACTTGCCTTCTCAGGAGTTTCAATCCTGAACCCCTCGTCAATCATTTCGTGCCCCTTTTCGTTAGCCTGTCTCATCGGTAGCAGGTGGCTAATCCTGCTAGACCCCTTGCGGGGTTTCGACTTTACGCCTCTCCCGTGAAATAGGAGAGTGTCACTATCTCATCTGTTGGGTGCTCAATCACAATCAGATCGCCGCGCGCGGCACCCCTACGAGTTTGTATATTTTCCCACACCCAAATCGCTGGCAACTGCCGATCCGAGTGAGGATCGGTTGTCCAAGTCCCAATCGAATCAGGCATGCCCCACTTCCTTTTGAAATCTGTGACCGAGTCGAAAGACTCAGTGAGGCTCTCAAATGTGATGGAGTAACCTGCGGATTCAAACATTGCTTCAACTTGCTCAATCATTTCAGCGTTCATTTCTTACCCCTTTTCGTGGAACCCCCTCGGTCCCAATAAGACAACCATAGCATGACCCCCTAGTCACTATTCAGCGGGGGGTCGTAAGAAACAAAAACCCTTCAACACCAACACGTTTACCGTGCTCGAAGATGCCTCCACCACACTAGCCGCGTTTTAAGACTCCGACCCAAAATCGGGAGAGGAAACAACGCCCCATTTCGGTCAGCCTTAGCAGTAAAAGAAACATGCACATGCTGAGTATGACCATAACCAGTTCCCCGCCAACGCCACCAAGTGTTCTTGTACGTCCCCGAACTAATTCGCTGCTCGTAGACGACATATTTTATTCGATCACTTCCCGGCAGACCAGACGCCGCATATTTAATAAGTTGGTTCGCGAAATTTTGGGCGTTCCTACCATTACGCCACCGTCCTTTACCAAAATTCTCATCAACATCAATCGCGTGAACGATCCCAGTCTTCGGGTCAGGGTTGTGATCAGAGAGACTTCCCCGCTTCTGATGCTTCACGTCACCGATCCAACCGTCCGAGCGGCGATCTCTTTTCTTAAACCTACGATCTAGTTGCCCCCGTAACGTTAACCCACCTTCACACAACACTGCCATTACTTTTACTCCCTTTCAACAATCCGGCAATAACGTCACGGTAAGACTCCATCTGCGAGCGTACTTCCGTTTGTTGCAATTCAATACTTGCTATCTTATCCGCCATGCTACTCCCCCCATTAGGGCACAACTGGTATTCAACACTCGCTAACCGGTCAGAAATTGTTCGACCTTTTTTGTCTACTCCCAGCACCCCGTCAATCCGTTTCGCTACTTTATACACTTTCAGGGCGAACACTGAAATGATCGTGGCAGAAGTAAGAATCGCGGCGATCATGATAAGTGCCGCTGACAACTCACTCACGCCTGCGACCGTACCGACCATCCGACGGGTTCAGTTCGTTAATAACAACGGGAACCATTACCACGACGAGCATTGCAAGAATCGGGGGTAAATCCCATTGCGTGTACGTTTCCAGCACGTAGGCGAGGACAGCACCAACCCCAATTTTGAACATGGAACCGGTGCGGGTTCCAGCGAGCCACGAGAGAAACGAATCCTCAACATTTTTGATCGTCACCGTTTTTCCTTCCGTCACCCTGTAGGGTACACGCTATGGGTAATGCTAAAAAACTTTTTGACCATAGTTCCGAAACCGGGCCAGTAGAAGTTTACCCGTTCAAACATCCCCTCGACGCGGGTGATAGGGGTCTTCCTGTCATGTGGGTTCAATCGAAACTTATGAAGCATGACTGCTACCTCGGTGAACTTGACGGGAAGTTTAATCTGGTTGTGTCGAAAGCGGTCAGGAAGTTTCAAAACGACAACCGGCTCATGGTGACTGGTGTTGTTGACCGGAAAACGTGGAACACCCTGAAAGGTATTTGACGTGTGGGAACGGATCACCGCCGACGTGTGGGAAGAACAACGAGGGCATGTTGCGCGGTATGAGATGGCGAGGGATCTTCTGCTCCCGGACGATATTGTTTTTGATGCCACTTGCGGGATCGGGTATGGGAAGGAAGTTTTGGGTACCGATTCCTATGTTGGTGTTGACCGTGAACCTGTGACCGTTTTTGGGGGTGATTTCAGGGTTGAGGATTTGGATGTGTGGGTGCCCGACTTCACATTCACGATGGGGTTGTGTTTTGAGACCCTTGAGCATCTCCGAGACCCGCAGCGTTGGCTGAACATCATGCTCAGTGCGTCCCGTGTAGCCATGTTTAGTGTCCCCACGATTCCAACGAAGCATGTGAACGAGTGGCATTTGCACGATTTCACGGTTGAGCAGATCCTTGGCTGGTTGGAAGGCTACACGGTGGAAGTGGTTCCTCAGCCGGAGGAAGTGTCCCACATTTTTATTGTCACCAATTTAAGCCATTCTAAGAGGGTCGAAAGTTGCAAGGTGTAGACACGCTAGATCGTGTTGTTAGGCCGCTCATCCCACCTTATTTTGGCGTACGGGTTGTCGTACTGGTTCGCTTGCCACACACCAAAAGGAATACCTTCACTCCACAACAGGAACGGCAACGAAACCTGATCCTGAATACTCCACTTCGACTGCTCCTCATGCCACAACGGCCCGAGCCGTTTCACTTGTGAAGTAAACCTGTACCCCACAGTGCCGCAAGCAAACAAACCCCAACCCCTCGGCATCCCCTGAGCCAAGTAATGTTTCACCTGCCCGCCAATATCAAAATCCTTGTATTTATCCCACCCTAAACACACAGCGGCCTCGTCAGCGAAATCAATCCGGCCCTCGGGATGCTGCCACACCACGAAATCGTTAGATATTAAATGCCCCCGCGCCCATTCCCCGAATCCCTCAGCCAACTCGAAACTCGCGTCCACCCAGATCGCCGCGTCACAGTCCGTGTACAGCCACGGCATCATCTTCGGTCGTTTAGCGGCCAGTCTTGGATGCTCCGAAGTCTTAACAACATGGGAACGCCAACCCGAACCAAACTTTACTAGACCATCCGACACGCACACGGCGTCATCGAACCCGTGATTTTCTGGTAGGTCACGGACAGGATCGAAAGCACCAAACGACGCGGTAACCAGCGCAACTTTCATGCGATCATCTTATGGTATTGTTCCCGAAACGCCTTATCCCCTTTCGGCGTTGCGAAAACCCTCCACCCATCTGAGCGTGGAGGGTTTTCCCTTTCTCAAAGATACTTGGTGATGGTTCGTGAACCGGTAGAACCGTCAGTGAAGTTGATCCCCAAAGTCCCCGGGATACTGTGTGTCCCCCACGCATACCAGTACACGCGGTCGATTCGTAACTGATTACAGAAACGATCCGTCAAACGGATACGGCTAGGAATCAGAGAATCGGGAACCGCACCC
>JBDNFH010000004.1:0-10903 GCA_041689915.1 Candidatus Nanopelagicales bacterium
ATTGATCACGTGACCCCGTGGGATGAGGGTGGGCGTAGTGATGTGGGTAACCTGGGCGCATTATGTGTGCGACACCATCAACTTAAAACCCACGGTGGCTGGCACCTCACCAACAGCAAACCCGACGGCTCCTGCACCTGGCGTAGCCCCCAAGGCCTGACCTACCACCACTACCCCGAACCAATAATCACGCCCAAATCCAAAACCCAACCTGTGGCCGGGTTGAAACCACCCGATACGACCGACCCACCCGACACACCACAGTTTTAACCCATGGCTCGGCCTGCCACGAATTAGTGACCAGTTCGCTTGCCTAACAAGATTCAATCCCAGCCCGCTGCCACCCTTCAAGCCTTACCCTGGGCCTGACCTTGATACACCCCAACCGTGGCATGCGTTCCGCTAATTGATTGCGGCTAGGTACCTATCGACTCGGCTAACTCTTAGGCGCACCTCTCAATCCGAATCAGCATGGCTGCTGAAGGTGTAACCGAGCCAGTTGCATAAGTACTGTCGCAGAGGTACTGAGCCGAGACGCTGACGTTCCGAAGTTTCGCGAATACAGACTGCGTCAATCCCGAGTTTGTCATCGCCTCACGGACAAGAGTGGCAACGTGCACGCGTTCGCTTTACCCGCGTTCAGTGCGGATCTTGGTGAGCAAGTTACTCAAAGCGCGCACGAATAGGCGGCGCGGTTACACTGAAATGAGTCGTTCTGGCACCCAATCCGCGTGCGCGCTAATTGAACTACACGTGTCCCGCCTTCCCCCACTCCCAGGGATGTCAGATCGCGTCATTCCAATTCCGTGACTTTGACCTGCTGCACTATTGAACAGGGCAAAAGCCTCTAAGTGGCGCAAAGGGAGTCTTCTACGAAGCGGCAATAACGACGGGTGCGCAATTGGTGTGACGGCGTGATTGTTTGGTGTTTGGGGTCTGTGATGCGCCCCACGAAGGAGGTCAGGACCGAGCCGAAACCGACACCACCCCGCTACGAACCACCGGACCGGAAAGCACCCGCACCTGGCATAGGATTCTGATTTACAAAAACAGAGCACTTTGATATGTTTTTACACATGGGACGGTTTACCGATCTCGTGACGATCGCCGCACGACCGCCTACATGAAGGCCACGCTTTGGGCGAACGGCCACGGTGTCATTTCACAAGCCTCCACATTGGAGATGCTGGAACTCTGTGACGTGTTCCCGCCCCGCATCTGCATCACGGTCCCCGCCGCCTAAAACCCGCGCAAACACGGAGGCGAGGAGTACCAGGTGAGCAGGACAGACCTTCCCGAATCGGACATCACCGTCCACGAGGGAGTTCCCACAGTGAGGACCTTCCGGGCGATCATGCAGTCAATCGAGGACGGTGAGGACCCCGAGCAGTTGCGGCTAGCAATTCGCAACGCCACGACGCAGGGTCTGCTCCTACGGCGCGAGAGCGCAGCTCTTCGCGAAAGGATGAAGCCATGAATTGACCTTTCCCGATACCGCGACCGTGGTGAGCCGTCCAACGTGACCAGCATCGAGCGGCGGCTGCTATGGCTGGCGCGCGAGCGTGGCGTGCCCATCAACCGCCTCCGTCATCGGTTTGCCGTCATCGTGCTCGCTGACCTGATGTCGACAATCACAGTCGACGACACCGATCCGTGTTCCTGGTCAAGGGCGGCACCGCCAAGATCACCAGCACCCGGTCAGCAAACTCAAGTTCGTGATGACGCCCAGCCCCGACTATCCGATACCGGCGAACGCCGTTCAAGATGTTGTCCCACGACCTTCACTTCCCACGGGACACGCAACTCGACCAGCAACCGGTCCACATGTGGACACTTCAGGCCCGAGAAGGCAAATTGGGACAAGACCGCACGGCACCATTTTTTATTCACACCATGAACGTTTCCGCGCGGTGGACCCAATTCCCGGTAACGCCGCACCCCAATTGCGCACCACATCGTAGGTTGCATTGTACGCCGACTTGACGTACATTCTAGTCATGGCAAATATCAAAAATTCCCGGTTAGCCATGCGGCTTACCAGTGACCAGGCCTCCATAATCCGCCGTGCAGCAGAATTAGAGGGACGCACAGTCACCGAGTTCTCGGTCGCCGCTGCGCTCACGCGTGCCACTGACGTTCTCGCTGATCAACGGATCTTCGCTCTCAGCCCTGAGAAATTTACCCAATTTGCATCCGCGCTCGATCGACCTGTCAGGTACAAACCACGATTGGAAAAGCTGTTTTCCAGTGAATCAGTATTTGACGCGTGAGCGGCTACACCCTTCCCTTACCGCTCAAGTCGGAGCACAACACCAATTCCTTCGACTGCGGCGAAGCCGAACTCAATTCATGGCTGAAGAAATATGCTCTCACCAATCAGAAGTCGGGGGCCTCACGCTGCTTCGTCACTTGCCGCAGCGGAAGCTCGCACGTTGTGGGCTTTTACGCATTGGCCACAGGTAGCGTATTTCGTGAGGACGCTAGCACTCGGATCGGGGCAGGAATGCCAGATCCCATCCCGATTGTGTTGCTGGGTCGGCTTGCAGTCGACCAGAAGGAACAGGGTCGGGGAATAGGTGCCGGACTATTACGCGATGCTATAGCGAGAACCGTTGAAATCGCCGAAACAATCGGGGTTCGCGCGTTGCTGGTCCACGCGCTCAGTCATGCAGCGCGCAACTTCTATCTCCACTTCGGATTTGAGTCCTCACCAGTTAATGATGACCACCTCATGCTGATCATCAAAGATGCCCGAAGGCTCGTGCACGGAAGCAGGCTCGAGTAAGTTGCTTAACGGTCCAATGGTGTAGTCGCCCAAAGAATCTTGACGACTAAAACGAGTGCGCCAGCAAGGTTGAACACTGACGCACTCTCGGCCTCCCCCAACCTGACCGAATTCAACTTCAGCTGAAGGGGTTCATGTTGATACATGGGTCTGACATTTCAGATTCCTTGGTGAATTACAAGATTGTTACTTAAAATGTCCTACTGAGTGCACTGCAATTGCGCGCTGAGGTCAACAAGTACCTGCTCCGCGGCACTCATGGCATCGCTCGCTGACCGCGCAGCGTCTGCCATGCCAAGTACTTTCGAGAAAGCATTATCGGCCTGCTGCGCGTCATTGAACGTGTTCAAGGCTTCATCTTTCGCTAGAACTGCTGTGTCCAGATCGGTCTGCAATTGTTGCGCTTCCCCCGAATCACCTTGCATGGACGCAACGAGGTCATCGAGCAACCCGACCTGATTGTCAAATTCCTTTTCAAAAGCAGTAACAAGATCCGGGTTTGCAATGAGGTCTGTAACCGCGGTGGAGAGTGAAGATTGCATTTGGTCCAGTACGGCGCAGGAATCACTCGAACTCGCGCTTGCCTGTGGACTAACAGATTCGGTCACCATGGGGGTCATGGATGGACTCGAATCACTCTGCGATGAACAGGCGGTAAGCACGAACGGGATGGTCAGGGCGACTGCAATGAGTTGTGTGCGCACCCGACCATTTAAACATGTAAACATGGCGGTGAGCACGTGAGCCTTGATGGGGGAACTCATTAGACCAATTCGTTCAAGGGCGATGTCACCGAGTGGTGGGAATTAAATTAGAGACCAATCAGGGTACGGAGATGGCGTGGCGAAGGCGACCCGAATTGCAAAACCAGGTCATGAATTTCCCGCAGCGACCAGTCTGGGTGCAGGAGTTTAAGATCGTTTACCAAACTAAAAACCTCACGGTAGCCAACAAAATAAGTGGGAAGTTGTCCCGCGGTGAGGAGCGCGCGGCGCCACTTGCCGGCAGCTTCGCCTTCCTCTTGATACCCACGATTGACCATCAGGTCCATTGCCTGGTCTTCATCCATGTCTTGCGTGTGAACGCCGACGTCAAGAATCGTATTGATGGTCATGCGGGCTTGCATTTTCAATTGCTGCAACTTGATAGCGAGTGCACTGAGTTTGGTTGGCTCGGGCGAATAACCTTGTGAAATGAGGAGTTCCTCGGCGTAAACAGCCCAACCTTCAACAAAGGTGCCGCTAAAACCAAATCGTCTGGCGAGGCTCTGCTGGGTGCCGTGACTAGCCACTGCCAATTGCAATACGTGCCCAGGAATTGCTTCATGAATTGTCAGGTCGTGGATTTGAACGCCGTTGTATTCGCGGTAGAAGTTTTCCTTGCGCTCATTCGTCCATTGCTCTGGAGTCGGTGCAACCGCAACAAAAGTCGGGACGTTTGCACTCTCCATTGGTCCAGGAGAATCGCAATACGCGACTGCCACCCCCCGGTGAATCTCCGGCATCTCGATTACTTCAACATCAATTTGGGGAACGGTAACCAAATCGTGTTCAATGGTGAATGCCTTAGCGGCAGCCATAGCTGACACAACCTCGTGAAGGACAGTTGAGTCGGTTACTTGTGCATTCTGAGCAATATGAGCGAGCGCCAATGGGATGGGTTCGCCGGTTATCTCCGCTTCGTTTTCGACCAAGTATTCCTGTGCCACGCGGAGCATCTCGGAGTTAACAAGATCAAGGTGCTGGTTTGCCGCAGCAAGTAGCTCTTGGACACTGCTCTCGGCATCAAGTGAATGCCATAAAATTCCTGCATAGGTTTCTGCGCCCATGCGCGGGGATCTCTGAGCAAGTGGAAGCTGGACTTTGAGCCATTCAATATGTTGGTCAACCGAGTCCGTGACTTGCGGATCGACCTCAAGGGATTCAAGTAGGACCCGCGTACCTTCAAGTTGAGCGATTGCAGTTTCACAGTGAATTGCCGGCATCTCTTCAAGTGTATTTCGAGCATCCACTAGAAAGTCCGGGATTTTCCCGCATCGATCTGCAATATTCGCTAGGCGTTCTTCCAGGGGTGCGAAATCGCGAGAAAGCAGTAGGTGAATGGCGGTTCCCGGATTCCACAGCATGGGATTCCACGTGTGGGCAGCGACGTGAGTGATTTCAAAGTGGGTTTTGGTCAGAAACGCACGCAGGATTTCTAAATCAACGAGATCTGGTAAATCAAGTTCAACGTCGTCCACAGCGTCTAGTGCGGTGAGGTAGCCCTCAATTCTGTGGGCAAAATCGTCTTGCCCGGCTTTAGTGAGGTTCGGTAATTCTGAATCAAATGCGTGTTCACCCATCCAGGTAGCACTAACAGGATCCGTGCGTAATGAGTCGTGAATTGCCTGCTGGGCAATGTGATCAAAGTCTTGCTTTGCATTACTCATGGGTTCGAACCTTCTGCATTCGGCGCAGTACTGCTTTTCGCACGGCGGCTTCAGTATCTAAACCCTGTGAATTCGCTGAACTTACCAGCGCAAAAAGGAAGTCACCCAATTGCTCTTCAGTGCTGAGACGTTCAAGTAGATGGTTTGTTTCTAGCAAGTACTCCGGTTCTGGGGCGGCAACGGATTTACTCCTTGAGATGAGTTTCTCAGCACGCATGAGCGCTGGCAATGCTTCTGGGATCCCTTCGGTGACGGAATCTCGGTGCTTTTCTTTTGCCTTGCGCTCATGCCAGGTGAGTTCCACATCTGCTGCAGTGTCGGCTTGCTCGTCACCGAACACATGTGGGTGCCTGTTAATCAGTTTTTGGGTTATGCCGTCAATTACAGCGTCGATATCCCAACCACCCGATTGTTCTTGGGAGATCCGTGCATGGAAGACCACTTGAAGGAGTAGGTCGCCAAGTTCTTCGCACATTGCTTCGCTGTCATTAGCGTCAATTGCCTCGACGCTTTCATAGACTTCCTCGATTAAATACTCAACGAGGCTCTGATGGCTTTGCTCGGCATCCCAGGGGCAACCACCTGGAGACCTCAATTGATCAAGGACCGCCACCAATCGCGTGAAGTGGCTTCCCCTCACGCGTTACTCCGAGCCGAGGTCAACGCTTTGCGGTTCCGAAAGTGAATTGACGCCTGGGCCAACGGAAAGACTCTCTGGATCCCAGGTGCCAAATCGTGGTGACACGTCCGTGCCGAGTTCGGTACTCAACTCAGAGATAGCAACAAACACCGCGGCACTTTTGACATCGGGAGTAGCTTCGGGAGAGAGCACGTCTCCCAATTTCGAAACTTGAATATTTACTCGAATGATTGAATCAACGTCTTCAATTGCTATGCCTTGCTGACCAATTTGAGCTACGAATGCTTCTTGTCCACCCGCTTGGGCGATGTATTGAAGTCGTAGGTCGTCAATCTCCCCTTGAGTAACTTCTATTTTTTCGCGGTTTGACAATTCGCCAACCAAAATCGCGGTGATCATTTGATCAAGTGTGTTGGTAATCAGTTCATTCGATGAATCCGTTGCGGGCAGACCCTGCAAGGCCAGAACGGCTTGAACTTCTGAGTTGAGGGTGGACTCGCTAATGCGCT
The DNA here is from genome assembly GCA_041689915.1 of Candidatus Nanopelagicales bacterium. Lineage (GTDB taxonomy): Bacteria > Actinomycetota > Actinomycetes > S36-B12 > S36-B12 > UBA4592. The sequence continues at coordinate 6,363 of JBDNFH010000004.1, forward strand.
GATCCCCCACGACCGCAGCGGCACCTGCTGTTGGAGTACTACAACCACTGAGCCCAAGGGTTGCTGTGACTACCCCGATGCCGGCAATGACCGCTAGGCGGTGACGGGTGGACTTGAGGTTCATAAGTGACACTGGATCTCCGGATCTTCAGGGACTGGAATACAAGACGGTAAAGAGTTCGTGGAGCCATTCTAGGAGTTGGGTATCTCGCAGTTCAGGAGCACCAATCCCCGTACCCGAAGTCGGCTTGGGCACGAGCAAAATGTTGGTGGCCTCCTTGATAGTCGTTCCCGGATAGATCCTCTGGACCCTCATAGCTCGAGACTCTGGGAGTGCCACCGGTGAAATACGGATTGCCTTGCCCGCAGCAATAACTTCTTGCACGCCTGCGGCTTTAGCGGCGACCCGGAAACGAGCCACGCCAATTAGTGCCTCAAGCTCACTGGGCATGGTGCCATAGCGATCAACGAGTTCGGCGGCTACTTCATCAACCGCTTCATTACTGTTGGCATCTGCCAAACGCTTATAAGCCTCGAGGCGCAATCGCTCCTGGGGAACGTAGTCGGTTGGGATACTTGCATCAATTGGCAATTCAACTCGAACGTCATTTACTTCCTTCGCCGGTTCATTCTTGTATTCGGAGAGTGCTTCGCCCACCAAACGTAAATAGAGGTCAAAGCCCACGTCGGCAATATGCCCACTTTGTTCACCACCGAGCATGTTGCCGGCACCTCTGATTTCAAGGTCTTTGAGAGCAATCTGCATTCCCGAACCAAGATCGGTCCGTTGGGCAATTGTGGCAAGCCGCTCATGAGCCGTTTGCGTCAAAGGTTTATTCGGGTCATAGAGAAAATACGAGTAGGCTCGTTCACGACCACGACCGACCCGACCACGCAATTGGTGCATTTGCGAAAGACCGAATTTGTCAGCTCGATCCACAATCAAAGTATTCGCATTAGGAATATCAATCCCTGATTCAACGATTGTGGTGCAGACCAGTACGTCAATTTCTTTCTCCCAGAATGAAACGATCACCGCTTCAAGTGCACCCTCGCCCATTTGCCCATGGGCTACCGCAATGCGCGCTTCGGGTACCAAGGTCCGGATTCTTGCCGCAACTCGATCAATTGATTCAACTCGGTTGTGAATAAAAAAAACTTGACCATCCCGCAAAAGCTCCCGGTGGATTGCGGCAGTAATTTGTTTCTCGTCATAGGGACCGACGAAAGTAAGTACCGGGTGACGCTCTTCAGGTGGTGTTTGAATCACCGACATTTCCCGAATTCCCGTCACGGCCATTTCTAAAGTGCGAGGGATGGGTGTTGCACTCATCGCAAGAACGTCAACATTGGTGCGAAGCGCTTTGAGGTGCTCCTTGTGCTCGACACCAAAACGCTGCTCCTCGTCGACAATCACCAAACCTAAGTCTTTGAACTTCACCGAAGGCGTCAGCAACCTGTGGGTTCCAATCACAATGTCAACGCTCCCTTGAGCTAATCCTTCAAGGGTTTCCTTAACTTGCGATTGTTGAGTGAACCTCGACAGCGGAGCAACTTTGACCGGGAATGCGCTGTAACGCTCGGAGAAAGTCGTGAAGTGTTGTTGTACCAGAAGCGTGGTTGGAACCAGAACGGCAACTTGTTTTCCATCTTGTACCGCTTTGAAAGCCGCACGAACGGCAATCTCAGTTTTACCAAACCCAACATCACCACACACCAAACGGTCCATGGGGATTTGTCTCTCCATGTCTCGCTTTACTTCGTCGATCGTACTGAGTTGATCTGGTGTTTCAACGTAGGCGAAAGCATCCTCCAATTCGGCCTGCCATGGAGTATCCGCCCCGAATGCATAGCCCTTGGATGCTTGTCGTGCTGCATAAAGCCGAATGAGCTCACCAGCGATTTGTTTAACGGCTTTGCGCGCACGGCCTTTTGTTTTTTGCCAGTCTGCACCACCGAGCCTGTGAACGCTTGGTGCTTCACCACCAACATAACGGGTGATCAGATCAAGTTGGTCCACGGGCACAAAAAGTCGATCTGCTGGTTGCCCGCGCTTGCTCGGTGCATATTCGATAATCAAATACTCGCGTTCAGCTCCACCGATTGTTCGCGTGATCATTTCAACATAACGCCCAACCCCATGGTGCTCATGGACAATGTAATCACCGGAATTAAGAGTTAGCGGGTCAACAGCACCACGACGGCGACTGGGCATTTTCTTAAGGTCTTTGGATACTGACTTTGCGCCCATTAAGTCTGATTCGCTGAGAACCCAGAGTTGGGAGTCAATCAGATGAAAACCGTGATCCACCGATGCTGTGATCAGTTGAGCTACCTTCGGCATTGCCGGGATCGAAACCGAATCAGCTTTGACCACACTTATTCCTTGGCCGCCAAATTCTTCAGCGATGCGCCCAATTGAGCCGTGCCCAAGAGCCGTAATTACTACAGTCGAACCTGTTGTAAGTGCTTGTGCAATGTTTTTCCCCGCGAGTTCGGCGTCACCGTGGTAACCGCTGATTTCACGCGCATCGAAGTTGATCACCGTGTCATCAAGATCACGGGGCAGTTGAGTGAGATTCCACACCGAGCCATTTCGCGCACGGACTCGACCCACGACTTCGGACATGGTCGTGAACATGGATCCGGCAAGATCGATTGGTGTCGCTCCCCCAACTGCGGCGCTATGCCAACCAGCGGTGAGAAACTCTTCCGCGGTTTTAACAACATCAAGTGCGCGAGAATTGATTCGTTCGGGTTCAACCAAAATTAATGATGACTCCGACGGTAAAAGTTCATGCAGCGGTTTCATTTCGCCGGCGAGTGCCGAGGAAAGTGACTCCATGCCTTCAACCGCCACGCCGTTTGAAATCTGTTCGCACATTGCCGCAACTTCAACATGCGCCGCCCCAAGAAACCGGGCGCGCTCTTTGACCTGCTCAGTGAGTAAGAGTTCTCGAACGGGCGGAGCCCACAATCCATGTTCCGCAACTTCCAGTGAACGCTGGTCGACCACTGCGAAGTATCGGAGTTCTTCAACGTCGTCACCCCAGAACTCAATCCGGATTGGGTGTTCTTGGGTTGGCGGGAAAATATCGAGGATTCCTCCGCGCACTGCGATCTGACCGCGTCGGTCAACAAGATCAACGCGTTCGTAGCCCAATGCAACTAGCCTGCTGACCGTCTTGGTGAGTGACGCTTGATCACCAACCTTTAACTTAACAGGTGCCTGCTCCCCAAGGTCAGCAACTATCGGCTGCAATGCTGCCCGCACCGAGGTAATCAAAACTCTGATCGGAGGCGCGTGGGGACTGCCAACTACTGGATGCGCGAGCCGCCGCAGCACAGCCATGCGCTTACCCACCGTGTCAGCCGACGGCGAGAGCCGTTCGTGCGGGAGTGTTTCCCAACTTGGGAATACAACTATGCCGTCGGAAGGTAGATACGCGCCTAGATCAGCGGCTAGTTCATCAGCCGCACGACCCGTAGTCGTCAGGATCAACGTGATTCCTGATTCCTGCTCACGCACGATCTGGGCAATCGCGAGCGGGTAAATCGCAGTCGGACCAACGAGATCTACCGTGTTAGCAATCCGGGCGTTTTCGGCAATGGCCAAAAATGCCGGGTCGGCCTTAACTAGATCCAGTAGGCCAGCGAGTGGTTGTGGATCGCTCACGCTCCCTGGGTTTCCTTAATGGCCCGCAACACATGCGGATAAAGATCAGCGCGGGACACAAGGAGATCAGCGACATAAGGGGGCATGTGATTGAAAGTGATTGGTTCACCATTCATCTGTGATGCGACCAAGCCGTAATGCTCGGCCACAATGTACGGGGCAGCGACATCCCATTCATAGAAACCGGTGTTATGTAAATAAATGTCGGCACGACCACACAGGATCTCATTTACTTTCGCACCAACAGATCCAACGTCAACGATTTCCACGCCACTGTGTGAGATTCCTGCTTCGGTGAGCAGTTCACCGAGCCTTGCAACAATTTCTTTCAGAGTTGCTGGCGGCCGTGAGCGGGATGCGACAACACGGATCACCGAGTCCTTGGGCGCAATAGTTTCAACTGGATCAAGAACACTTCGGGTCATTCCTTGTTCGGGGAGATCTACCGTCCCAGCACTGAGCTTCTGCTCTTTTGCATTCCACAAAGCAATGTGCACGGCAAAGTCTTTTCGATTCTGTCCGTATTCCCACGTGCCGTCGAGCGGGTCAACAATCCAAACTCGACCCGCAACAAGTCGCACTGCGTCGTCATTGCCTTCTTCGCTGAGAATTGCATCAAGTGGACGAGCGGTTGAAAGTTTGTCCATGATGAACAGGTGGGCTGCGCGATCAGCTTGATCCCGGAGTTGGTCACTAACAGTCTTATCTATGGAGTCAATCGGGTGAACGTGGAAAAAATTTTCGCGCAGCTTCAGCAACAGTTGGCCGGCTTCTTGTGCAACCTCACGTGAGAGCTCGGCATCATTTTTTTCTGACATCAGATCACTTTCGTTAGCGTTAACTGTTGAATTTGCTTTGTGCTTTG
>JBDNFH010000005.1:0-5388 GCA_041689915.1 Candidatus Nanopelagicales bacterium
CTAGACCCCACCCAAGGTTGAGCCACCCCTCGGCTCCCTTGGGTGGTTTTTTTCTGCCACACACAAACCGGTGTATCATGAGGACACGACAAGTTGGAGGTATCCCCTGTGCCACGTAAAGCACCCAAAATGACCGATCTGGTTATTGAGGAAACGTCTGGCGTGGATCACCCTGCCCATTTACATGAAGGCTGGCTTGTAATGAAGACCGCTAACCCGGAAACCGTGGCAGATGTTCAACGTAACCTGCCGGACCCTATGGAGGAATCAATGGAAGAAACCACGGAGCCTGTGGAAGATGTGAAGGCCGAAGAAACACTGGAAGAAACAGCCCCGGAAAATAAGGACGCTGTGGAAGACCTTGCCATTGCTGAGGCCCGGATCACTGAACTTGAAGCCCGGATCGCCGAGATGGAATCATTGATGGAAGAGGCCCCGGCGGAACTGGCTGTGGACGGCGAAGAAATGCTGGACAAGGAAACCCTCGCCCTCGCAAAGTCATCTACCCCTGACGTTCGCACCGCGATCATCAAAATGGCCCGTGAGAAGGCAGTCGCTGAGAATGCTCTGACCGTTGAGCGTGAAACCCATGCTGACGCTGAGGCCACCACGAAAGCGAAAGCCGCATACAGTCACCTTGCCGTTGACCCGGACAAGATTGGCCCCGCGTTGCGGCGTCTTACTGGTATTGATGCGGAGTTGGCGAAGAGTGTTGAGGATGCTCTCACTGCAGCGGACGCCCAAAACGAGTCGGCAGATATTTTCTCCGAGGTCGGTAAAGGTTTCACCCTGAAAGGTGACGCTATCGACAAAATTTCTTCCCTCGCTAAAGCAGCGGTAGCAGAGGGCAAGGCACCAACCATTGAGCAGGCTTACGCTCAGGTCGCTACCGACAACCCTGCACTCTACAACGACTACCTGATTGAGAAGGGAGCCTAACCATGGCTTACGAATTTTCTAACGCAGCGGTCAAGACAACCTTCACCGCCGGTGAGGACCTTTCCGCTTCCCAATACAAGTTTGTGAAGATCGATAATGGGACCGGAAACGTTGTTGCCGTCGATGGCGCAACCGACCGTCCCGTTGGTGTTCTACAAAACTCGCCTACGAGCGGTCAAGCCGCCGAGGTCACTATTGTTGGTGGCACGAAAGTACATGCTGGAGGTTCCGCTTCCGCAGGGCAGGCATTGTTCGCTAACGCTTCCGCGAACGCTGTCACTCTCGCATTCGGCACTACGGGTTCAGCGGCTTTCGTTGTCGGTGCTTTCGTTGAAGTTGCCGCATCCGGTTCCATTGTTACTGCCGTTATCGACTGCGCCGCACCCGGTCGCGGACTCTAGGAGGAATAAAGATGCCACAGCCAACACAATCACAGGTACATGTTGACGCGATCCTGACGAACGTTTCAGTCGCGTACATGCAAAAGGCCGAGAACTTTATCGCTGATAAAGTATTCCCTGTCGTCCCGGTAGACAAGCAGTCGGACAAGTATTTCTCGTATGACAAGAATGATTGGCTTCGAGATGAGGCGAAGACTCGCGCTGACGGTACGGAGTCTGTCGGTTCCGGTTACAACATCAGCACCGCGACGTATTACGCTGACGTGTACGCGATCCATAAGGATATTGGTGACCAGACTCGCGCGAACGCTGACGCACCTATCAACGTGGATCGTGAAGCGGCAGAGTTTGTTACGAACCGTCTCCTGACTCGGCGTGAAATCCAGTTCGTGAGTGACTTCATGACTGGCGGTGTGTGGGCAACTACTGCTACCGGCGTGTCGAGTACTAGCCCTAGTACGGGACAGTTCACTCAGTGGAATGACTACGTGGACTCGGACCCGATTGAGGACATTGAGGAAGGCAAGGCTGGTATCCTTTCGGTTACTGGTTTGGCCGCGAACACTCTGGTTCTCGGTTACGACGTGTTCCGTAAACTGAAGAATCACCCTGATCTGGTTGACCGGATCAAGTACACTTCTTCACAAACCATCACTGAGGACATGCTGGCCCGCATGTTTGATATTGAGCGGGTACTCGTTTCCCGGTCGATTAAAGCCACGAACGCTGAGGGTGCTACTGCCGCCTACTCGTTTACTACGGGTAAGACTGCGTTGCTCGCCCATGTTGCCCCGGCACCCGGTGTTTTGACTCCTTCGGCTGGATACACTTTCCAGTGGACTGGTGTTTCCGGTGGGCTTGGCGCAACAATTGGTACGTCTTCGTTCCGGCTGGATGCTTTGAAAGCAACCCGTATCGAGGGTGAACTTGCTTTCGACAATAAGGTGGTCGCCTCCGATTTGGGTTATTTCTTCCAAACCGCTGTCGCTTAATCGAAGGAGTAAATTATGGTTAACCGTTTAACACGTGGTAGCGCATTGGTGGGTTCTGTTACGACCGATGATGATGCGACAATCGGTGACGATCTTGTTGTGGGTGATGATGCTGCTGTTGCCGGTGACTTAACGGTTACGGGCACGGCGGCGACTGGTGCTCTCACAGTTACAGGTGCCGCTTTGGTGTCAACTACACTGGGCGTTACCGGTGCCACAACATTGTCGAGCACGCTCGCTTCGGGTGCCCTTACCGTTACTGGTGCCGCTTCGGTGTCTACTAACCTGACGGTTACTCAAAACCTGACGGCTCTCGGAACCATTGACCTTGGTGACGCGACTGTGTTCATTGCTGACCCTTCCGGCGGCGCAACCAATGACGCCGAGGCTCGTACAGCAATCAACGCGATTCTTGACGCGCTTGACGCGGTAGGAATCATGGCATCTTCATAACAATGCTCGACGGTGGGGTCACTCTTGAAGTAAAGGGTGGCCCCACTATTCTTTGATGGGAGGATGCAGTGACGTTTACTTATTCGGGTGATCCGGGTTCGTCCACACGGGATCTTGCCCGCTTCCTGATCACGGATACTGATTCGACGAGCGTGTTGTTTCAGGACGCCGAACTGGATTACCTTGTAACTACGTGGGGGAACGGTTATAGTGCCGCTATTGCCGCTGTACGGACTCTTATCGGGCGTTCCTCGGACGGTTCGCGGGTAACCAAAAAGGTTGGGGATCTTACCCTGACGACTGATACTGGTTCGAGTGTCGGGAAGTGGCAGGAACTCGTGAAACAACTCGAAACGGCCCGCTGGAACTTGTTCCCTGCCGCCCCGATTGTGAACGCTAACTCTCTCCTAAAAACCGTGGACCGGGTGGATCAGGATTCGGGGAGCGACTACGTTGTGGGCCAGATGGACAACAAAACATGATCGAGCCCGCCTACGCGGAACTATTCTCCGAAACCGTGACGATCTCACCCTCCTCTAGCATGGACGTGTACGGCAAATACACGTACGGTACGGGGGTTAGTTCCTCTGCCCACTTGGTTCTTGGCACGAAACTTACCGTGACCCCTGACGGGCGTGAAGTGGTGGAGATTGGGAAGGCATATTTGTACGGTCAAGTCGCTGTGACTGTTTCCTCAAAGATTGTTTTGGCTGACGGCACGGTGCCCGTGATTATTTTCGTTGATAAAGTTTACGATCAGGACGGTTGGCATCACACTGTTGTTGGGTTGAGCGCGTGAGTATTAAAGTCGATTTTGAGGGTGAGAAGGAACTACAAGCATTGTTCAAGCGAATGGCTGGTAAGGGAATGGAAACAGTTATTGTTGGTTCCTTATCCATGACCGCTAATGAGGTGTTGAATAAGTCAAAGAAAATCGTGCCCGTAGATTTGGGAACATTGAAAGACAGTGGGAGGGTTGAAAAGCCTGCGAGTGTTAACGGAATGTGGGAGGTCAAAATTGCGTACGGTGGGGCGGCATCAAAGTACGCTGAAATCGTTCATGAGAACCCGAATGCTCAACACAAACCGGGGAAAACGTATCACTTCCTGAAGATCCCGGTAGACGCGGCGCGCGCAACTTTCGCAACCGATATTAAGAGACGTATCCTCGCATACCTTAGACTAAAATCATGATGCTGGAAGCGTTAGCAACGAAACTTGAATCCGCGTCCGTTGGGACTGCCGCTGTGGACATTTTTATTGGCCTCATGCCCGCCGCCCCTGACGCTTGTGTCGCGTTGTTTGAAGGCCCGGGGCAGGTTCCTCTTGAAGTGTTTCAAAGTAATACTGCGACTCTTGAACGGCCCACTGTGCAAGTAATGGTGCGGGGGGCGCGCGCTGACTATGCGGGTGCCAGAACCAAGATCGTTGACGTTCGGGACGTTCTGTGTGGGATCACTGACGAGACCATTTCGGGTGTCAGGTTTCTTCGGGTTACGAATGAAGGATCAGTGACCCCGCTGGGGGTTGACGATAATGATCGGCCACAATTCGCTTTGACGTTTAGTGTGATGGTTGAACGCTGATGGACGTGTACGGTAAGGGTTCCGTGTCGTTGGAACGGCCCCGCTGTTGGAGGTGCAACAAACTTTTAGCAGAATTGGTTTCGTCACCGTGGCGTATCGCGTGTCAACGGTGCCGGGCCGTGAATCAACAGGAATAATCTGGAAGGGGTGGGTCGTGCCCAGTGTGGCCTTCGTAACAACTGACTTTAACAATAATGTTCAACCAGCCGAACCGAACGGGTGTACGTGGTACCGCATGGTGTTGCCGGCGCGGGAACTGGAGACGTTGGGTTGGGAAACCGTGGTGGGTCAGCCACGCATGGCGAACGATTACGGTGTTGGTGTGGCGTATAAGGATGGGATGCTGACCGGGTATGACGTGACGGTCACGAAACTTATTATGCACAAGGCGTTCCCTGACATGATCCCGTTTCACCGCGGGAGAGGGGAGTCCGTGATTGTGGACGTGGACGATTTTCATTACGGGCTGGAGCCAAGCAACGTGGCTTACCATTCAACGCACCCGCACACGAATTTTGATTCTAACCGGATGTGGTACGAGATTGGGATACGGGCCGCTGACCGGGTGATTGTTTCGACTGAGTTTCTTGCGGATCATTATTCCCGTCGGGTTCGGGACGTGAGGCTGGTTCGGAACAGTATTGACGTTGACCGTTACACGCCTGTGGTTCAGGGTGCCGCCGCCGTGTTTGGTTGGGTTGGTGGAACATTGTGGAGATCCGGGGACATCGAACTACTCAAGGAATGGCTGCCGGGGTTTAGTAAAGACCACGACGTACGAGTGCATCATGCGGGCCATATTCCCGGTGACGGGAAACACTTCGGGGCACGAGCCGGACTCAAAAAAGTCACGACCCAAAACATGACCTCGATAGTGGGCTACCCGGGGCTGTTCACCGAGTTCAATGTCGGATTGGTGCCGTTGACCATGAACCCATTTAATCAAGCAAAATCCGCGCTTAAAGGAATCGAGTATGCGGCCTCGGGTATCCCGTTCATTGCCTCCCCCACGAAAGA
>JBDNFH010000006.1:0-7896 GCA_041689915.1 Candidatus Nanopelagicales bacterium
GCCAGCAACCTCAACCCTTCGGCGATCGGAGCCCGGGTCATCGATGCAATCAGGCAAATGTCAGACGCGCTCGAATCCGGCGCGCTGATCACGATCGAACCCGGCCGCACCCGCGCACGGCTACTGCCACTGACGGTCACAGAGCCCACCGGGGTCTGAGTAGGATCGGTACCGGATCTGGCGTTATCAGCCGCGGGTCTGGGCTTAGACATGGTTCATACCGGTTGATTTCCTCACCGATGAGCCGACGGCTGCGTTCGGCCGGTTTTCAGGGTAGGAAGTGAAGGTCGAAACTTCCTACCCAAGAATTAGCCCGGATATTCCTAGACATCTTGCCACGGTGCGTAAACTAAACGCCCATTTAGTGGTCGCCGGTTTTGGCGCACCCCAGAGACACACCCAAAGCGGCTCCTGATAATTAGACCCCCTCTTTGTCAGGCTGGTGTGAGACACCCCGGATGTTGTGGGGTTACCTTGAGAGGGTGGGGGCGTTCTGGATCCGGCCCTAGAGAAGCCAGGATTCCTCACGCCAACCAGTTGAATCGTGGGAATTTGGGGAACTGTGCACCACACTATGAACTGTGGTGTCCAAGGAGGAATCCATTGCGCAGATGCGGGAAGCCCTTGCGCGCGTGCAACGCACCCTGGATCACCGGCCCTTCGTCCCACCCGATGCGCACAGCACCGGTGACCGCGTGAGATCCCACCGAGTGAAGCGCGAGCCAACGTGATCCTCGCCCTAGCCGATGTACGCCGAGCGGCCGCTCGGCTCAAAGCTGCACTCATGGACTACTCCAGCCCTGAGGAAACACTCACCGAGAGCGAGAAGGAACCGGTAGTTAAGCCGCAGGACGATCCTGAATAAATCGTATTTCTGTATTTACGACCCACAGAAATACAGAAATACGATTTTACGACGAAAGTGAGCGCTGCACGGTGGATCTCTCGAGGCCCGAGGAAGCTGTCAGTCATAGATGCTGCTGCGGTTGCCCCCGTCGACGGCGATGATGACGAGTTCCCCACGGTGGATGTCGAGGATCACGCGATAGTCGCCCACTCTCTGAGTCGCCATAGGCCTGTGTAGGGCCCTGACAAGGCCTTACATCGCGTTGTCGGGTCGTCCAGGTTTTCTAGTGCGGCGAGGGCCTTCAACACTCGGGCAGCGACCTGAGCGTCCAACTTCCTCAACGCTCGGTCGAAGTCGCGATCCGTGCGAATGGTCCACGTCATGCAGGCTGATCAGGCATGGCGTCCAGTTGCTCACGGGTGATTCCCAGCTCGGACATCAGATCGTCAAGCGGCCGGGTCTCGCGCTGGCCAGCGTGGATGGCCTCAACTCGGGTGACGAGTCCGTAGGCGTACTCCAGATCGTCAATCCCGGCGGTGACCAGTTCGCGCAGATAGTAACTCTTGGACCGGCCCGTGGCAGCCACCAGCCGTGACAGTCGTTCGTCGAGCTCCACCGGAAGACGAAGAGATCGGGGTACCTCGCGCACCGACACGGCACACCTCCATCACTACATGTAGTCATATGAGGGTACATCCCGACTGCCTCCGCCACCCGCAGCCATCTCTGATTCGGGGCGTTTGAGAAATCGGAGCATGGTGCGGTCGAGGTAGGCCGTGTTCCTGGTTACGCCGACAGCGGATCTTATAGGTGGCCACAAACGACATCCTCGCCGTTCTGGCTCTCCATGCGGGGCACCGCTGGTTCAGATCAGGGCATTGACACCCTGATTGCTAGCCGGCGCGACTATCTGAGCCTCGATACGTCGTAAAATCGTATTTCTGTATAAGGGATTTCCATGTAGGTACCCCAGACGACCAATACCCACAGGATGTTCTGTCTGGACGGTTCAAAAGGACTACATCTGGTACGTACTGAGGGCTAGGGGTATCAAGATAGAAAGCCCTTATAACTTAATAGTTCTTCACAACTTACGCGAGAACGCTAAATGACTCAAGACGGACTGGTTTTGGCGCCGAGACCATAGATTTTCACTTGCTTAATCGGACCTGTGACTTTTACCGGGACAACCTAAAAAATTACGGCGAGAGACCCCCTTGGTGCGCGAGGGGGGAGTTGAACCCCCACACCCTTTCGAGTACACGGACCTGAACCGTGCGCGTCTGCCTATTCCGCCACTCGCGCGTGATGCGGGGAAAGGTTACCGCCACGCGTATATATAGCGTGACGGTGGATCCGACCTTTACGGGTAACATCACCATGTGGGAATTTTGGAACGATTCGAGGATTCACTAGACCGGATGGTGAGTGGCGCATTTGCTCGGGCTTTTAAGGCAGAAGTGCAGCCGGTTGAGATTGCCTCGGCATTGCAGCGGGAGATGGATGACCGGGCCGCGGTGGTTGATCGGGAGCGCACGGTTGTTCCCAATATTTTCAGTATTGAGCTTTCTACCCATGATTATCGCCGTTTGGCTGTGTTCAAAGACGCACTCTGCACCGAGCTCGGCACCCTGGTTAAGGACTACTCGGGTGAACAGCGCTACACCCTGCTGGGAACGCCGGTTGTGAACTTGGGTGAGGACGAGGAACTGGAGACCGGGATTTTTCGGGTTCGCTCCCAGGCGCGAGCCGAAGTGACCTCCCTGGGTGGTGGCTCGGCCGCGGTGGTTGGGCAACCTCGCCTTGAAGCAGGTGGCGCCGCCTACCCGCTGGTGCGGGCAATTACCCGGCTTGGTCGTGGGACCGACGTTGATATTCGGGTTGAAGATCCAGGGGCATCGCGTAATCACTGTGAGATTGTTTTAGGTTCACCTATCTACCTGCGTGATTTGGATTCCACCAATGGAACTTTCCATAACGGTGAGCGGATCACCCAGGTGGCCCTCGTTGATGGGTCAATAGTTCAAATCGGGGCAACCTCACTGGTCTTTCGGAGCGGTTGAGCCATGTCCGAGCTCGCGCTCACGTTGGTCCGGCTCGCATTCCTGGGCCTACTCTGGGCGTTCGTGTTGCTGACCGTCGTGGTGTTACGGCGCGATATTCGCCAGCCTGCTGAAACAACCGGTTCCGGGCGGATTGAAAAGAAGCCAAAAGGCCGACAACCTAAGCCACCTAAGCCACCAAAGATTTCACGCAGACAAAAGGTTCGCGGTACTCGACTCGTTGTCATTGACGGTCCACTGGTGGGCACGGTTATTGCACTTGAGGGCGCACAAATTACTTTGGGGCGTGCTCCGGATTCAACAATTATTATTGACGACGACTACGCATCAAGTCGACATGCGCGCATTTACGAATCTGAAGGTTCCTGGGTTGTTGAAGATTTAGGTTCAACAAATGGAACCTGGATTGATCGATCTCGGATCACGACGCCAACTGTTCTACCCGTTGGTGCGCCACTTCGCATTGGCCGCAGCACATTACAGATTCAGAATTAATCATTATGCCTGAGTTGAGTTTGCGATACGCGGCTAAGTCAGATGTTGGCTTAGTGCGTCAAGGTAATGAGGATTCCGGTTACGTTGGCCCGCGCTTGTTGCTCGTCGCTGACGGTATGGGTGGACACGCGGCCGGTGAACTTGCCTCCGCACTAGCCGTTGCAACCGTTGCCGATCTTGATGTTCACCCACCAACTGATTCTGACATTTTGACCTACCTGTCAGATTCAATTGACAAAGTTGGTGAAGCAATTGAAGAGTTGATCACCGAGGACCCTGAACTCACCGGGATGGGAACAACCGTTACCGGTTTGTATTGGCTTGGTGGTCGCATTGCGATCGTGCACGTTGGTGACTCACGTGCCTATTTACTGCGTGATGGTGAACTACAGCAACTCACCCACGATCACACGTACGTGCAAACCCTGGTTGACTCAGGTCGAATCACCGAAGAGGAAGCCGCTGTTCACCCACGCCGTTCATTATTAATGCGAGCACTTGACGGAATGAACCCCGTGGAACCTGATCTTTCGGTACGAGAAGCTCGAAAGGGTGACCGGTTCCTGTTGTGTTCAGACGGTCTCTCCGGGGTCGTGAGTGACACGGAGATCGCGTACGCATTGAGTTCGGGTGAACCAACCGGGGTCGTCACTCGACTTGTTGACCTAGCCCTTGAGCGTGGGGCTCCCGACAATGTCACCGTTGTCGTCGCTGACGTCATTGAACGGGAGTCCGAGGACGAGTTGCCTTTGACACCGCCGGTTGTTGTTGGTGCTGCGGGGGAGCCGCGGGTGCGTTTGCAATTACCGAACACTCGTTTCCCCGACGACGCGCAACCAGATCCAGATAAGCCTGATGCTCCCGAGCCATTTAACTTTGGCACTGAAACTGCGCCGCAGGCACTTGTTGATGCGGAATTAATTGTTCCGGCAGCTGAGCAGGCACTTTATGACCGCGAACGTGAAACAGAGGAACGAGCGCATAAGAAAGCTCGACGGAAGAAAATTTTTGGTTACACCACTGGCGTTCTTGTCATTGCCGCGATTACTTTTGGTGCACTTTTTGGTACCCAGCAGTGGTTAGGGACCCAGTGGTACGTGGCTGTTAACGGCAGCGCCGGTACTGGAACCGTTGCCATTTACAACGGCGTTCAAGGAACCTTGGCTGGGATTTCACTCTCCAGTATCAATTCTGATTCAGTGTTCTCAGGGCTAGTCGTTGGGTCACTTCCGCTATTTGACCAGGAATTGGTAAGTAAGGGAATCCCGGCCGCGAGTTATGAAGATGCCCAACGCATTGTTGCCGAACTCGAAAGTCGGGCGAAAGAATGTCAAGCGCTCATTGCGCCACAGGGTTGTCCGGGGAGTTTGCGGTGAAGAGCGGGCGCAATCTTGAATTAGTACTTTTGGTTTTTGCGTGGGCACTTGGTATTTTGGGAACTTTGCAGGTCGGTTGGGCCACGGGGGAAGGCACCCCGGCACGATTGTGGATTACCACGGGCGCTGTTGCAATGATCGCTTTCATCATGCACCTCGTTGTTCGTTTTCGCGCCACGTACGCGGATCCGATCATGTTGCCGGTAGGGACCCTGCTCACTACCTTGGGTCTGGTCATGATTTACCGGCTCGACGTCGCAGATGCGCGCCGCGCTGAACTCAATAGCGCACCGATTCCTACCCCGGATGTTTACTCACAATTGACGTGGTTTGCGATTGCCGGAATTTTGTTCTGTGGAGTGTTGATCCTGTTGCGTGATCACCGTCGCCTACAGCGCTACACATTCACTTACGGGCTGACCGGCCTGTTCCTCATGGTGTTACCACTTGCTCCGGTAATAGGGACAACCGTGAACGGGGCAACCTTGTGGATTCGGATTGGTACTTTCTCATTCCAACCCGCGGAGATCGCCAAGATTCTGATCACGATCTTTTTTGCCGGCTACTTGGTGAAAACACGGGACTCACTCGCGCTCGTTCGCACTAAGGTGTTGGGGATTGGCTTGCCCCGACCAAAGGACTTGGGTCCGATTGTAATCGCTTGGGCTATCTCCCTGGGGGTTTTAGTTTTCCAACGCGACCTTGGAACCTCACTACTGTTCTTTGGGTTGTTCGTATCCATGCTCTATATCGCAACTCAACGTAGGTCCTGGTTGTTCATCGGGTTCTTCTTGTTTCTCGGTGGCGGGTATTTCGCGTATTCAACATTTGGTCACGTACAAACACGCGTAACCGTGTGGCTTGACCCGTGGGCCTATGCCGACACGACCGGTTACCAAATTGTGCAATCAATTTATGGGCTTGCTAATGGTGGGATTCTTGGAGCTGGTTTAGGACAAGGGTTCCCGAACTTGGTTCCGTTTGCAAGCACCGACTTTATAGTTTCCGCACTGGGTGAAGAACTTGGTATTACTGGCATCTTTGCAATCCTGTTGCTCTACGCGATTCTGATTGAGCGCGGTTTGCGAACCGCGATCACCTGCCGCGATGGTTTCGGGCAACTACTTGCCGCTGGTTTGTCGATCACGTTTGCGCTGCAGGTGTTTGTAATTATTGGTGGCGTAACCGGTTTGATTCCCCTCACCGGTCTCACCACACCGTTTTTGTCCTATGGGGGCTCGAGTCTGATTGCCAACTGGGTGATCCTGGCCTTGTTACTACGAATCTCAGATCGCTCCCGTAGACCAGATCTCTCGAAGGTGTCACCCGATGACGCGATGACCCAGATGGTTCCGCGGGTGAACCAATCATGAGTCGTCAGATTCGCAGGCTGTCATTTGTATTTGGATTATTGCTGGTTGCGTTGTTGGTGAATGTGACCTTGATTCAAGTGATCAATGCTGGTGATTATCGCTCGCGTGCCGGAAACCAACGCGTGTTATTGGCTGAGTACGACCGAGAGCGTGGACCGATTCTGGTTGCATCTGACCCGGTTGCTCGATCAACCGAAACCGGAAACACTCTGACGTACCTGCGCAACTACAGCAATGGTCCGCTGTTTGCTCCGATCACGGGTTTTTATTCACTGGTCTACGGGGCAACAGGGCTTGAGCGCACCGAGAACCGAATCTTGAACGGGAAATCCGATATTTTCGCGGTGGATCGGGTGCAGCAGCTGGTCTCGGGCCGGCAGCCTACTGGTGGGGCGGTGACAACAACCATCAATGCTGCGGCGCAGAAAGCTGCCTACAAAGCCCTCAAGGGTAAGCGCGGTGCGGTCGTTGCAATTGAACCGGCAACCGGTCGCATTCTGGCGTCGGTACAAATGCCTTCATTTGACCCCAACCGACTTTCCAGCCACGATCCGGCTGACATTCGCGCGTATTACAACGAACTTGAAGCCGATCCTGATAAACCACTGCTGAACCGTCCAATTGTTTCCCTTAACCCACCGGGTTCAACCTTCAAAGTTGTCGTTGCCGCTGCTGCGTTGGCATCTGGTCGCTTCACAGCCGACTCGATTTTGCCAGGACCTAAAACGTATCAACTTCCTAATTCGACGAAGGAGTTGCGGAACTGGACGGGTAAGGAATGTGGGCCCGGCGGAAAATTGACGTTGCGTCAAGCGCTCGCGATCTCGTGTAATACCGCATTTGCGTGGTTGGGTAATGAACTTGGGGCGGCGGCGATTCGTGACCAGGCTGAAGCATTCGGTTTCAACAACGGATTTGACATTCCCTTGCGTGCGGCCACTTCCCTGTTCCCCCAAGATCCTGATGCACCTCAGACTGCACTCTCGGCACTAGGTCAGTTTGATGTTCGGGCAACTGCATTACAGATGGCGATGTTGATGGCATCTGTAGGTAACAGTGGCCGCACCATGAATCCGTATTTGGTGCAGGAAATTCGCGGACCGGATCTTTCGATTTTGCAAACAACAGAGCCAAGTCAATTTGACGATGCTCTTAAGCCGAGTAACTCGCTCTCATTGACCGACATGTTGGTGAACGTGGTGGAAAACGGTACGGGGAGTAACGCCAAGATTCCTGGGGTGCGGGTTGCCGGCAAGACGGGTACAGCTCAAACCGGCAATGACGCTCCATCTGTTGCTTGGTTTATTTCATTTGCACCTGCCGCCGCCCCGAAAGTGGCGGTCGCGGTTGTGATTGAGGAAAGTGGTGCAGCCGAAGTCAGTGGTAACGGACTAGCGGCACCGATTGCAAAAGCGGTGATGGAAGCAGTGCTCGGGCGATAAGCGCGAGCGCAGGTTTGGCCGTGAACTTAAGCACTGAGCGCGTTCGTTTGGCTAGCAACTTAGGTGTGACATGATCTATCGCATGGAGGTCTCGTGAGCGAAGAAGAACAAGGTCGAATGCTCGGTGATCGGTATGAAATCGGTGCCGTGATCGGTCGAGGTGGCATGGCTGAGGTCCACGAAGGCCGCGATTTACGGCTAGGTCGCCGCGTTGCTATCAAAATCTTGCGACCTGATCTTGCCAAGGACCCAACTTTCCAAGCCCGCTTCCGCCGCGAGGCACAAAGTGCGGCTTCATTA
>JBDNFH010000007.1:0-3538 GCA_041689915.1 Candidatus Nanopelagicales bacterium
TCGGTCAAAGACCTCACCACCAAGATCAGGGCCTTCATCAATGGCTGGAACGACCGATCCAGCCCCTTCATCTGGACCAAAACCGCACACCAAATCCTCGCCAAAGCCAACCGTCCAACCAATTCAACTACAGGGCACTAGGTCGTCAAGGGCACCCAGCACGGCGTCTTGAAGTCCTGATCTAGTTTGGAAGCCTGCCCGAACTTCGGTGGTGAGCCGTGCGAGTTTCTGGTCAAGCGGTTCGACGTTGATTCCGGCCTCTTCATTGCCGACGTAGCGTCCTGGGGTGAGTGCGTGGTCGTGTTTGCGAATGGAGTCGAGTTTGACCCCAGCACAGAAGCCGAGTACGTCTTCGTAGGGCGTGACGTCTGGTTCGCCGCGCCACGCGTGGTAGGTGTCGGCGATCCGCGCGATGTCTTCGTCGTTGAGTTCGCGAACTTTCCGGGTCACCATGTGACCCATTTGTCGTGCATCGATGAAAAGGACTTCGCCTTTGCGAGTGCGTTGACTCCGTTCGCTTTTGACTTTGCGGTCGGTTTTGTCTTTGGTCAGGAACCAAAGGCAGACAGGTATGCCGGTTGTGTAGAAAAGTTGGGACGGCATCGCGACGATGCATTCGACAAGGTCAGCTTCAATGAGTGCTTTACGGATGTCTCCTTCGCCGGAAGTTTTGGAGGAGAGGGATCCGTTTGCAAGGACGGTGGCCATGGTTCCGGTGGGTGCGAGGTGGTGGAGCATGTGTTGGATCCACGCGTAGTTCGCATTGCCGACTGGTGGTGTGCCGTAAGTCCAGCGTTGGTCATCACGCAGATTTTCGCCACCCCAATCTGAAATATTGAATGGCGGGTTTGCCAAAATGAAATCTGCGCGAAGGTCTGGGTGCTGATTGTTCGCGAACGAGTCGCCCCATTGCGTGCCGAGGTTCGCATCGATGCCGCGTAAGGCAAGGTTCATTTTCGCGAGTCTCCAGGTGGTCGGGTTTTGTTCTTGGCCAAAGACGCTGATGTCATTGCGTACGCCACCGTGGGATTTGATGAAACGGTCTGCTTGAACGAACATGCCTCCTGAGCCACAAGCTGGATCAAATACGCGACCGTTGAAAGGTTCGAGCATGTCGACCATGAGTTTGACAACTGAGCGGGGCGTGTAGAACTCGCCGCCTAGTTTTCCTTCAGCGCTGGCGAACCGGCTGACCATGTATTCGAATACGCGACCGAGGACATCTAGATCGTCGTGTTCGGCGGCGACAAGGTCTTCACGGGAGAAGGTATCGATCAACCCACCAAGGGTTAGGGGTGTGAGTTCGCGGCGTGAATAGTTTTTAGGGAGGACGCCTTTGAGGGTGTCGTTGTCTTTCTCGATTGCGTCCATTGCTGCATCTATGCGTGCGCCAATGTCGGGTTGCTTCGCTGCACTTCGCAGGTCCTCCCAGCGGTGTCCTTCAGGGACCCAGAAGACTCCTTCAGAGGTGTATTCATCGCGGGATTCCAAAATCTCGTTCTTGGCCGCCTCGGACGGCATGAAGTAGTCCGAAGCCGGGTCATTGACTGCCGCTTCGAGATCGCCTTTGCGTTGGGCGAATACGTCAGAGATGTATTTCAAGAAGATCAGGCCAAGGACGACGTGCTTATATTCGGCGGCGTCCATGTTGGATCGGAGTTTGTCCGCGGATTCCCATAAAGATGCTTCCAGACCTATTGAGGTGGTCTTGGGTTTCCCCCGTGCTGCCACGTGTTCTCCTCGTGATTGATCGCAATTTCACCTGCAATAGTCCAACACTTTGCGGGAATGTCACTTTGACGATTCCCAAAGCAACTTTAGGGCAAATGACCGACATCAGGTGGAAGTCGGCCTGAATAGGTCTCGCGTGGAGTGTGCCCCAGCGGTCCATCAGGCGTTCTCACGATCCACATGTATTTGAGAATGGTGACAAATCATCAGACTGAGCCACGATAAGGGGGACTGCACCCGAAAAACCAAAATCCCCACGATCAGAAGTGAATGCGGGGAGTTTCGTCACTCAAAGCGACTGAGTTTTGTTAGGAGCCTCGTGTGTTCAAGGGGGACTTGAACCCCTATACCTTTTAGGGCACTAGCGCTTAAAACTTGCTCGGTAGCGCTCCCCGATTATGCGTGGCGCCAAACTTTCCAAGCTGATATGAGGAGCAGGACGACAATGAGCGGTATTAACAGAGCGGTTGGGAAGTAGCCAACCAACAATCCGCCTGCAACAGTTCCCAAGACTGAACCAGTTGCCATGGCAAAGACAAAACGGGCATTCGAGCCCAATACGGCAAAAGCTTGGCTACGGCTATATCGGGTAAAAGCGATCAGCATTGTGGGCAGGGACACTAGCAGTGAAAGACTGCCGGCCAATTTGACGTCCACGTTGTATAAAATCGTAATCGTAGGAATCAACAATTCACCGCCAGCGACACCCATGATGGCAGCGACCACACCGATACCGAACCCCGCAATGACACCGGCAATGATCAAAGGCACTGGGTTGAGATTCACAGCCCCTATTGGATACAAGTGGTCGGCTCCAAAAATTATGGCGATACCGACCAGGAGTAAAGCCAAGACCCGGTAAAGGGTTGCTGTGCGAATTTTGGTTGCCCACGACGCCCCAAACCATGCGCCTGCAAGACTTCCCGCCAAGAGATTCATAACGATCGACCAATGGTTTGCCAACTCAACCAGGGGCACGGCCAATAAACGCGATGGGATGGCAACAAGAACGACGATTAAGCTCATTGCCTTGTTCAGGATGACAGCCTCGAGCGCAACGAAGCCAAAGAGTCCAATCAGTAAAGGTAAGCGAAACTCGGCGCCACCCAGCCCTACCAATCCGCCCAAAATTCCGACTAAAGTTCCTGCGAGAAATACCAAATTGAATGAACCACGCGGGGCAGCATTCATTGCGGGCTGGAGTAATGACACAAAGTCAGCCTAATAGTGGTTGCTGACACAGGTGCAATGTTAAAAAGTCACCGTATTACGCCCGACGATTGTGTCCGAGGGGGGACTTGAACCCCCATACCCTTTCGGGCACTAGCACCTCAAGCTAGCGCGTCTACCTATTCCGCCACCCGGACTGGGTGCCGCTTGCGCGGCGAAACGCAACTATACCTGCGACAAATATATGCATTGACCCCGGCGTTAATCATGGGGGACTTCTCGCATTAGCCTGCGAATGCACATGTACACGGTAAAGGGGAACAGAGCACGGTGGCACTGTTAGATGACATAACACCCAAAGCCAAACGAATCCTGATTGGTAAGGACTGTTCGGCTTTGGGCGAGGGATTAACGCTTCGCTACTTGGTGATCTATATCGGTTAAGGACACGCCAAGAAATAAGTAATGATGCGCCTCGGGTTTGTTAGACGGTTTTGAACCCCGCGGCGATGCCCCGTCGCACGCCGCATCGCTGAAGGCGTGCATTCGCAAGGAGACGGGTAAGCAGCGAACCGGCTTTCCTCACTTCAACGCGCGTCGAATCAGCGTGCGGATCCGGTTGTAAATCTATTGCAGA
>JBDNFH010000008.1:0-14436 GCA_041689915.1 Candidatus Nanopelagicales bacterium
GGCGGTGAAAGCCTGCGTTTTGTACGCGACATGCAGGTACCAGGAACGGTTTTGCCTATCCCAACATAACCTGATCTCACCCCACGCCGACGGGGGGACAACAACACTGGTGAGTGGATCGGTAAACATGGGTAACGCGATAATGATGCGTTCCCGACCTCGCCCGTACGACAACGCGAGCTGCCCATCTTTCGTTAAGCGCCAACCGTAGTTGCGGGTAAAAGACACGGGGCGGTATTTCTTCTCTCGCCACGGCGCACGAACATCCATCCCTGCAGCCTTATTCACCCGGTACGTACGCACCGCGTCATCGAGATCCTCCGCGATAGCTTGAACAGACTGGGAATGCAACGGGGCAAGTTTTAACCCATCCCCGTACGCACGCAGAACCGCGAACCCCGGGTCAGTCTCGTTCTCCGTCCAGTACGCACGTAACCATTCCACAAGACTGTTCCATTGCGTAGCTGCCGCGTGGGAAGCCTCATGGGCCTGTAGGTGCTGCGCGCGATTAAGCCACACCCCAACCATCGCGGTGCGGTTAACACCCACACGCGGAAGCTGCCCTTCACGTTTCATATGAAAATTATCCCCCACGCCACTGACATTCCCAGGCGGTTGGACGGAAAAAGACCGGGAACCAACGGGGCGTCATTCATCCCCGCCCTGCACTGCGCTTAGGACGGGGGCTTCTGCCACCGCACGGCTAAATGTAATTACTTTTTAGACAGTGCAACCAGGTAGTCACCGTAACCACTCTTCAGCAGTGGTTGCGCCAATTCCAAGAGTTGTTCTGAAGTAATCCAGCCATTACGCCAAGCGATTTCTTCAACGCAACCAACTTTAGTTCCGGTGCGGTCTTCCATCACCCGAACAAACTCGCCAGCATCTTGCAGTGAACGGAACGTTCCCGTATCGAGCCAGGCGGTTCCACGTTCCAGCACTGCAACTTTCAATGTTCCAGCTTGCAGGTAGTGGTCGTTGACAGCTGTGATTTCCAATTCACCGCGAGCGGAGGGCTTAATCGACTTAGCTACTTCTACAACGGTGTTGTCATAGAAATACAAACCAGGAACAGCATAAGAACTCTGGGGATTTTCAGGCTTTTCTTCAATAGAGAGCGCGACCCCGTTGCCGTCAAATGCAACAACACCGTAATCACTGGGGTTCGCAACTTCATACGCGAACACGTGGGCGCCCACAACGGAGGTCAATTCGGCGAGCTTGCGTCCAAGTGAGGGACCATAGAAGAGATTGTCACCCAAAATCAGTGCAGCGGAGTCTGTGTCCAAGAACTCTTCACCGATCAAAAATGCTTGGGCTAGGCCCTCAGGCTTTGGCTGGGTAGCAAAACTAATACTCATTCCCCAGGCCGATCCGTCACCGAGTAAACGAGAGAAAGACTCGGAATCCTCAGGGGTGGTGATCACCAAAACTTCACGGATTCCCGCGGCCATCAAAGTTGCTAGTGGGTAGTGCAGCATCGGCTTGTCGTAGACCGGGAGTAGCTGCTTACTCACACCCTTGGTAATTGGCCATAAGCGACTTCCGGTTCCCCCAGCAAGAATTATTCCCTTCATCTGCCAAGGCTACTGGTCGCAGCATTTCACAAGCGTGAACATCCCGAGGTATAGGACGAAGGAATTGGTGCTCTGATAGTCCGCCGGGATCGTTGTCCCTGCCCCTGAAGACTTGGTGAGGGGCAGTCCGGTAGTCTCGGCACGCTATTTCGGGCCCATAGCTCAGCTTGGTTAGAGCGCTTCCCTGATAAGGAAGAGGTCGATGGTTCAAGTCCATCTGGGCCCACTTCCACCCCTTACGTCAGGCTTTCCCAGTTCCTGGGAAAGCCTGACGTAAGGGGTGGACTTCAGGGGTTTTTTGTCCATCTGATCCAGTTATTTCACATATTTGCCGACTTCCAAGATTCGGTTGACATTCATCGCTGCTAGCCCTCAACTAAGTTCACCTGTTGATCAGAGAAACCAGTGCAGCGCCTTAGATCAGGATCACGACCCGCCATTTCAATCCACGCTCAAGTGTGCTGATATTCGCACATTTGGCAATAATGTCGAATGTGTCAATAATCGCACACAGAACCTAAGGATCTTGGCTAAGTATTACCGGTGTATCTTGGCGCTATGAAAAAGTTGCTAGTACTTGTCCTCTTGGCCGGTGTGGGGTACTTGGTCTACCGACAGATCACCACAGACCAAAATGACGACGACCTCTGGTCTGAAGTCGGGGTCGATCAGGACCTGCGCTAGCATTCCCCTCGCACCGAACGCAGTTCACGCTGGTTCGGCGCAAATCCCGCAACACGAGGGGCTTTAGCTCAGTTGGTAGAGCGCTGCCTTTGCAAGGCAGATGTCAGGAGTTCGAGTCTCCTAAGCTCCACAAGTTTTATCGCTTGAACTTGTTAGTTACGTCTGGGAAATGGCGGTGAAGAAATGCGCGCTTCACGAATTCTCTATATTGAAAACGATCCGGTGCTCCGTGGCGTGATCACCCAAATCCTGGGTGCACGCGACGAAATCGACATCGCTGCATCCCTAGAAAACTCCGATCAGGTACTCGCCCTGTCGGGCTATTCGGGACTGGACGCAGCATTAATTGATCTTGATCTAGGTCAGCATTCACTTAATGGAATCGAAATTGGATTAGTGCTTAAGGAAAAAAATCCAAATATTGGAATCGTGATTTTCACGCAGCACGTTGTCCCTGACTTCATGGAAAAACTCCCGGATCTTTACAGTATGGGTTGGTCTTTTATTGAAAAACGCGGCGATATTTCGATGGACTATTTAGTTGACGTGATTAAGGCAACTGCGCGTGGGCTTAATGTTGTTGATCCGTCGGTCCAGAAAGCACGTGGTGAGAACGGAGAGAATCCACTTGCCAAACTCAGCGGTCGGCAGCGCGAGATTTTGGCCCTTGCTGCAACTGGGCTTGACGCACCCTCAATTGCAACCGAACTTAACTTGGCGGCAGTGACCGTGCGACAAGATCTCTCACAGTCCTACAAAGTACTGATTCCGGATCCCAAGCCAGGAACAGATTTACGCATAAGCGCTGTGCTTGCCTATCTACGCTTGTCACGTACCTATTCTGATCAGGGTTAACTGTGGCACAGCGAATGAATACCCTCCCTTCACAGGTTGCGCGACTTCTTTTTGGCCCATGGCCGATCGTGTTGGGACCAATGTTCGGTATCACCGCATTAGTTTTCGTAGTTTCCAACTCCGATGCAATCGGCGGCACGGAATCTAACGGTAGCCGCTTCATCCTCGCCGCACTAATTGCGATCTACAACGCAGCCATGATGATTCTTGGTGTTCGAATTGCCATGCGGATCTTCTCGATTAAAGACCGAGAGACCATGACCCGCACACAGTATTTAGTCATTGCGGCGGTTGGTGGATTTTTCTTGGCGGTTAGCCGTGTGAGTGTGCTGTACACAGAATTGATCCCTTATCCAACGGATGCGGCGGCCTACATTTTCGTGATTCGCGGGTTCGTTTACTCACTTCTTTCCTTGAGTTTTATCGGGTATTTATACGAGTCCATTTCACGAGCAGTTGTTCGAGCTGATGCCTTAGCCGAGCAACTTCAAAAACAAAATTCACTCATGGTTTCCGAAGACGAGAAACTGCGTTCCTCGGTTGCCCAGTTTCTCCACGATCGAGTCCAAGCACAAATCATGGCCGTCAGTCTGCAACTTCAGCAATTATTCGCCAAGAGCGACGTGAAACCGGATTTGGCAAGTGGTGGCGCATCTCTGGTTGCTGAATTGGAGCGTATTCGTTCCGAGGACTTACGTTCGGCTATTCGTTCATTGTCACCAAATATTCCAACTATCGGGTTACTTGCTGCTTTGCGTGAGTTAGCGCAAACCTATGAACCTAATCTGGTGGTGACATTGCAGGTGGAGGTCGACCAACTTAATCCCGCATCACGTGAGATTGTTGAGATGGGTTGCTACCGGATAGTTGAGCAGGCTCTGGTGAACTGTGTTGTCCATGGCGCCGCGACGAGTGCTGACGTGCACGTCAAATACAACGGTTCAATGGTCATGGTTCAAGTCAGTGACAATGGCACCGGGATGGCAGAGGACGTAACCGAAGGACGGGGATTTTCGTTGGTGGAGAGTTGGACCCGCTCCCTTGGTGGTTTATGGCAATTGAGAGCAGCGCCAGATGGTGGAGCGGTCCTGACGTGCCGACTACTACCACCAGTCAATGAACAACTGTCCTAAGGATCCGGATATACATGTATTGGGTCCGCTAGCACCTCTCAATTGACTTCTAGTCTGCCATTTGTGAAGGCACAGGATCCACTGCCGGGAAAGACGGCTGTAATTCTGGCGTTACTGATTGTTCTAGGTGTAATGGTGATCGGATCATTGATTTTAAGCCTCTAATATTGTCTTGACATGAGTGCGCTACAACGTGCTACATTGCTATCATGACGGTGGAGCGAGTTAATCATAGGACACTACGCAATGAGAGCGGCCGCATTCTGCACGAGGCAGAGAACGGTGCCACGTTCATTATTACAAACAATGGTCGCGACGTGGCTGAACTCCATGCATTGAGCAATGATCCACTTGCAGGCCACAAATACACGCCCGCGAATCCAAACTTTAGTTTCGCATCCATCACGCCGCAAGAACCTATGTTTGTTGAGACTGGGAGCGAAACCCTTCAGTATTTACGCGGTGAATAGTGATCGTCTATCTTGACTCCTCGGCTTTAATCCCTCTGTTTCTGCGTGAATCGGCGTCCCCGGTGGTCCAGCAATACCTCGATGACCTGACGACCGATCATCATGGATTGGTGACCGGGCGAATCACCGAGACCGAAGTAAGGCGAACTGCAGTTCGGCAGTCTGTCGCCCAAACTGACATCTCGACTCTCCTTGAAGGCTTCATGATCGTGGAACACACGTCTTCACAATTTCGATTTGCTGGGACACTCGGTTACGGAAATCTACGGAGCCTTGATGCGCTTCACCTTGCCACAGCCCTTGACGTCGGAGCCACGGCCTTGATCACACTCGATCAGAGAATGGCCGAATCCTGTGATTTGGTTGGTTTGCAGCGCTTGGACATTTACCGCCCGCGCGAGTATCCCAGACGGTAGCGTGAAATAATCTGCACATGACACTACAAGCGATTATTCACACAAATCTCGGCGACATTAACTGCGATCTTTTCCCAGATCACGCCCCTAAAACGGTGGAAAACTTCACCGGTTTATCAGAGGGAACCAAGGAATGGACCGACCCACGCGTGAGCGCGAAGACGAGCGCACCTTTGTACAAGGACGTTGTCTTCCACCGGATCATTCCTGGATTCATGATTCAAGGTGGCGACCCACTGGGAACCGGAACCGGCGGCCCCGGCTACCGCTTCGAAGACGAGGCGCACCCTGAGCTCACATTTGATAAGCCCTACCTGTTGGCAATGGCCAACTCTGGCCCCGGTACCAATGGTTCGCAGTTCTTCATCACCGTTGCTGCAGCCACCTGGTTGAACTTTAAGCACACGATCTTCGGTGAAGTTGCCGACCAGACCGGTCGCGACGTTGTTGACGCAATTGCCGCCGTTGAAACGGGTTCACAGGATCGCCCAAAGTCCGACGTTGTGATTCAATCGATTGAGATTGTCCGCAGCTAAATTCAGTGGAAGATACCCCCTCGTGCTACCGGCACCCAGATCGACCAACGCGCATCTCGTGTTCACGGTGTGAAAAACCTATTTGCACCGAATGCATGATTGCCGCACCCGTTGGTTACCGGTGTCCAGACTGCATGAAGGTCAATGCACCACCAGCCCCTAAGACAGTTGCTGGTGGTGCATTGATCGCCACTCCTCGCGTTACTTACTTGCTCATTGGTATCAACGTTTTCCTCTTTGCCATTCAGTACATCCAAGGTGTCAATAAAGTTGCAGTTGACTACGGCATGTATCCTGTTGAAATTGCCCAAGGCGGTGAGTGGTGGCGATTATTCACCAGTGCTTTCTTACACGGATCTTTCATTCATATTGCATTTAATATGTACGTACTGTTCTTTCTTGGCCCAACACTTGAACGAATTCTTGGTCACACGCGTTTTATCGTTCTCTACCTCTTGGCTGCCTTAGGCGGTTCGGTTGCTTCCTATTGGTTCTCCGACATCCACACAGTTTCGGTCGGAGCATCCGGCGCAATCTTTGGCTTGATGGGTGCGTTGATTGTTGCCGGGCGCAGGTTACGCTACGACATCAAGCAAGTCCTGTTCCTGCTGCTAGTGAACGTCGCAATCGGGTTCTTCTCACCGGCGGTTGACTGGCGCGCACACTTCGGTGGACTAGCTGTCGGAGCCGCCGTAGCTGCCGTCATGGTGTTCCCGCCCAAACGAATCCGAATGCCGGTTCAGATTGCGGGCGTCTTGGGATTGGTGTTGATTCTGATTGCGTTCACTATGCTGCGCACAAGCCAAATCAACGACCTATTGGCACCCATTACCCAACTTATTGCGTGAACTTTTATGTTGCCGTAGCCAGAAACTCCCTGAATGCATCAGGAATTGGCGCTGACTCACGGGTTTTTTGATTCACGTTGACATAGGTGATTATTGCTGAAGTCGTTAGATTTTTAGCTAGTGAACTATTCTCCGGATCTTGGATCCGCGCCTCAAAAGCCAAATCAAAACTTGAACCACCCAAACGGGGGCAATTGACATCAATGTGCAGTAGTTGATCCAGTCTGACCGACTCGTGGTAGCGAATATTGACTTCAACGAGAACCGGTTCTAGCCCGGCCGCCTGCATGGTGTCGGGTGGGTAGCCAAATACACGGAAGAATTCAATACTCGCGGCGTCAAAAAACTCAAGGTAGCGCGAATTGAACACAATGCTCTGGGGGTCAACCTCGCTAAAGCGAACCCGGTGGGTGTAGCCACTCCAATTAGTCATCCGCGTAGTCTTTCATGCATTGGAGGTGCGAGGTGAAAAAATTCTTCTCGGCAGTGCTGTTAATTGCGATTGGTGTTGGGCTGGGATTCTTAGCGCGGCTGATCTGGCCTAGTGGGGAGAGCAAAACTTGGTGAGTGCCGCGACGACCCCTTCAGCTACAGCGTCGTGGAAGGTCTCGGAAGTTAAACGTTTCGCATCCCCCACGTTAGACATGTAGCCGAGTTCAATTCGCACGGTCGGCATCTGGGTGAACCGCAATAGGTCCCAGGTTCTGGCGTGAATCAGACAATCTTTGCGGTCGGTTCGACTAATGAGTTCCTCATTGATCAATCCCGCAAGGATCCGACCACCGGGTGAGTGGTTGCCACCATTAGGTGAACCGAAGTAATAAACAGAAATTCCATTGGGTTTAGGGCTCTCTACTTCATTAAGGTGAAGTGAGATCACGATGTCGGCATCCATGTTGTTGGCAAACTCTGCATGTGTTGATTGAGTTTTTTGTTCCGCTGGTATCTCAGGTCTCGTGAGAAGTACCTGGGTACCAAGGGCTGCTAGTCGGCCTTCAATGCGAACACAAATTGCGTAGGTCAATTCCGGGTGAACGGTTTCACCCGGGTCAATGACAATTACCTTGTCCGCGATCCCGGTTCGAAGGGATGCAAGGGATGCGTGTTCTCGTAATGCACCTGAGTCCCCGCCAACAATTGAGCGGGAAAGTCGCTCAAATGCGCGCAGGGTGTCATGGGCGCAGGTGCCGTCGGCGCTGACACCGACACCTCTTTGGAATTCTCGTAGTGCAAGATCGGTTCCCCGACCAAATATTCCGTCAGGTCTACCCGCATTGAAACCAAGTTGATTCAGGCGGCGTTGCAGTTCAGTGACGTCATCACCCACCATTAAGTGACCGGGGGTAAATGACAGAACCCGGTCACCTAATTGCCAGCGGGCTTCGTCCAGGCGGCGGAAGGTTTCTGGACCAACGAGACCGTCAACGGTGATCCCGCGCTCTTGCTGAAATGTGCGAACAGCAATAGCAACCTGTTCACTATAAATATCTATCGCGACAGCAGTGTCACTTTGATCAACAAGTAGACCGAGGTACGCAAGCCGTGCGCGAACCTCCGCAACGGCCGCCCCGGTTGAACCAAGGCGGAGCATTGCCTACAGGTACGGAGCTAGGTCAGCGAGTAAAGCAGCCTTGGGCTTTGCACCAATAATTGTCTTGACGATCTGTCCTCCCTGATACACGTTCATGGTGGGGATTGACGTGATCCCGTAGGAGGCCGGGGTTGACGGGTTTTCGTCGACGTTCATTTTTGCAATTACGAGTCCGTCATTGGCTGCGGCAATTTCTTCAAGGATCGGGCCAACCATTTTGCATGGTCCGCACCACTCGGCCCAGAAGTCAACGAGTACTGGCTTGTCGCTCATGAGTACTTCGTCGGCGAAGTTTGCGTCGGTGACGATCTTGGTTGCTCCCATGTGATTCTCCTTTGATTGGGGTCTAACTTAGCAAAATGGGTTGGCGTTACTGCTAGTGGTGGGTGAGATACCGCTCCGCGTCAAGTGCTGAGGCGCAACCGGTTCCAGCCGCGGTGATTGCCTGGCGGTAGGTGTGGTCGACCAGGTCACCGCAGGCAAAGACGCCAGCGGCAGAGGTACGGGTTGAGTCGGGTTGAACAAGTACGTAGCCCTCGGGGTCAAGGTCGACCTTTTCGGTAAGTAGTTCCGAGCGGGGATCGTGACCGATTGCAATGAACAAGCCGGTGACTGCGAGTTCACGCTCTGTGCCGTTGTTGGTGTCGCGAAGTGTGACGCCCGAGAATTTTGCATCACCATGAATTGCTGCTACTTCACTGTTCCAAGCCACGTGGATTTTTTCGTTGGCTAGTGCGCGCTCTTGCATGATCTTGCTGCCACGCAGTTCACCGCGACGGTGAACCAGTGTTACGGACTTGGCAAAGCGGGTAAGGAAGATTGCTTCTTCTAGTGCTGAGTCCCCACCACCGACAACTGCAATGTCTTGGTCGCGGAAGAAGAAGCCGTCACAAGTTGCACACCAAGAAACACCATGACCACTGAGTCGTTTCTCGTCGGGTAACCCGAGTTCACGGTAACCCGAACCCATGGCCAGGATTAGTGTGCGGGCCTGGTGCACAGTGCCTGAACCGTCGGTGACGAATTTAATGTCACCGTCAACATTAATCTGCGTAATGTCGTCGGTGATTATTTCGGCACCAAATCGGACCGCTTGCGCACGCATATCCTCCATGAGTTGCGGACCCATGATTGCGTTTTCAAAACCCGGGAAGTTTTCAACCTCGGTGGTGGTCATGAGTGCGCCACCAGCGGTAACCGCACCTTCGAAGAGCAGTGGATTGAGCAGGGCGCGCGCCGCATAGATTGCCGCTGTGTAGCCAGCGGGGCCGGATCCAATAATAATTACATTACGAACTTCACTCAAGAAAACCACTACTTTCAGTCGGTACCACCAAGGAATAGATGGGCGGTGTGAGTCTATGCCCCAGGAGTTAGCGGGACCTAGTTGAGTAAATGGCTCACTTCTAAGGAGAAATCACCTGCCAGAGTGCCGCAGTCAGGGCCAACAACCCACGCCTTAAGTGCTCCAAGGTCACCCCCGGAGGACTCGAAGTTGATGGCAAAATTCACGCGGTCGTCACTCGTCGTGAGCGTATCCATGCCTTTTAACATGGCCACAGAGATCACGATCACCCCCGCATCCTTGCCTTGGAAAGTCGCACGATCGACAAATAAGGCTTGGGAAGACTCCGATTTGGTGATCTCGGTGAGGCAGTTGCGCAAAGTTTCCAAACTGCCGGTCACTCCGGTCAACTTGGTCATTTTCTTGGGTTCCATGTCATGAACCGGTGTCATAAACATGTCCATTGGCTTTTTGATCCCAATTTTGCTCAACAGGCGGGTGACATTGTCCTTGAGATTGGCCAAGTTGTAGGCGCTACCGCTTTCCATTACTTCAAGGGCGGGCGGGACAAACCCGGCTTGAATGATCTGTGGTGAAACGGCGGCTAGGGAGCCGGTATCGGCAATTTGGGTGTCGGCAGCTTGGGCGCTTTCGGATTGAGCTCCGGCGACGACCAAGTTTTGATCGGTGGCGTCTGAATTGAGGACATTAACACCAATTCCAACCGCTAAGAGGGTCACACTTGCGGCAACTAGGCCGCCAACCCATTTGCCGCCAATGCGGCGCTTACGGTAACTCTCGAGTTCTAGGACTGCCGAATCTGAGCCAAGTGCTGCCGGTGAGTCGGGAACTACTCGGTCAGCGGACTCCAGAGAGAGGGTCGTGGCAATTTGTTCCCAGACGTTTGTCGGCATGGCTTGCACTGGCTCGGAATCCAGATACTGGCCAAAGGCTCGTAAATCGCTGGTGCGTTCAGGGAATTCAAGTTCGGGGGATTCGGAGTGTTCGTTTTGGCCTTTCACGTTTTACTCCTCCTTCCCTGAGTCTGTCGAATCGTGATCTATTGCTGTGACGATCTCGCTGGCATCTTGGTTCCGTAGATGGCCCAAAGACTCGGCAAGTTTTGCCCGGCCGCGGCTACATCGGCTCTTAATAGTTCCGGTGGGGCAATTAAGTTCCTTCGCGGCCGCGTCAACCGAGTAACCCTGAACATCTACCAAAATAATGGCTTCTCTTTGGTCTTGGGGCAACTCGGCGAGGGCTGCGGAGATTTCCATCCAGTTCTCCCGCTCCGTGATCGCGTCACGGGGCTCGACAATCTCCAAGCTACTGTTCACTTGGTGGTCGGGCAGGGTCGTTGTGGGGCGCACGGCCTTACGGCGAAGTCGATCCAACCCAGCATTCACTACAATTCGGTGCAGCCAGGTGGTGACTGCGGCTTCCCCACGGTATTGATCGGCACGCCGGAAGGCGGAGATCAGTGCGTCTTGGAGGGCGTCGGCGGCCTCTTCGGGGTCACCGGTGGTGCGAAGGGAGACCGACCACAGGCGGTCACGGTGGCGGGAAACGAGTTCACTAAATGCTTGGGAATCCCCCGCTACATGCGCCGCCATCAACTCGCGATCACTTAATTCGCATAAATCGATCACAGGCACCCGATTAGCCTAATGAGCGTGCGGGAATGGGCTTGGTTGCCCGTTGGTTTAAGGGGCTAATTTGTGGAGTTAGGCGTAACTGTTCCAAAGACGGATGCACTCGTGATCCCACCTTGGAACTTGTCACCGTTTTCCCTCGGGGGAATACCGGTGAGCCAAATCAGTACGTAGCGGCCGGATACTGGGCGTGGTGCCCGCAGATCAATTTGTGGGCCAGCATTATCAATACTCACCAACTTGGTCCACAAATCTGGATCAGGCAAGATTTCATTTGCTATGCGAACCTGCAGGTCGGTTCCGTAGCCAACTAGGCCCAGGGAAACCCCGGTCACATCTGCTTCTTCACCAAGATCCAGGATCAGGCCAACTCCACCTTTTTTACCCAACGTTGCGCTCTTATAAGTCTTTGTGACCCACGCTGTGACGGCATCGCCATCAATTGCGAGAGCGGCGCTCTTTTCCCGCTCCGTACCGAGTGCACCATTGGGTGCGCCGCCACGCGGGTCAAAGGAACGCACGGACTCAATGGGAACCGTGCCGGCTGTGTCAGCGACTTCAACCTCAACGAATGGAGTAGCTGGGCTTGTCAAAATGTCAGTTGTGTCGACTACATTGCCGTTGGAATCGATCTGGGGTGCAGCTGAGTTCGCACTGTTGAGGAGTTGGACTCCTAATAGTGCAAGAGTTACTACTGCACCTGCAGCTATTGCCACGCCAATCGCACGCTTCGCGAAACTTGTGGGTGACGTGCGTTGGGAAATACCGACAGGTGCTCGAACAGTTGTTGTGCTGAGCGGAGCGAGGTAGTCCCTCGCTGATGCAATCGAGTTTGCAAAACCGAGTGAGTCCTGGATTCGGGTCACGCCGCGGGATTTACTGGCACCGATCACACTGCGACTTACAACGTCGTCGACCGCGCGCGGAATACCTGCCTTGACACTTGAAGGCAATGGAATATCTTTTCCGGCTTTGGGTGAGAAGGGTACGTGCACACTCAATGCCGGATCAGGATTCTTCTCATTGGAATAAACGGGATACGGCCACAGTCCGGTCGTGAAGCAGTAAAGCAATGAACCCAAGCCATTAACATCTTTAGCCGTGGGTGCGCCTTGCAAGGTCTCCGTTTCAAACAATGGGCCAAAGAGTGCGTGGTCAACAGCAAGGCCACTGACCAATATTTCGGAGCTCTCGGTGAGGAAGACACAACTTGGGCGCAAGCGACCATGCTCAAGATTGATTTTGAGGCACGTATTCAAAGCCCAGGCAAGATTGGAAACGGAATCAAGTGAGAACTCGGCATCAAATGCCGATGTGTCTTTGTCATTCACCGCAACATGTAATGGTGTCCCGGTGCACCACTCACTAATAATTGCGGTGTAGGCGGGGTCTTCTTCCGTGTTGCCAATGTCGAGAATGTCCAGGACACGCAGTAGTCGGCGATCGTCAGCCATTGCAGCTGCTTGAGCCGCACCTAGCACTTTAACCAGACGTTGATCGTCGGTGCGCATTAAACGAATGGCGACATTACGATCTAGGATTTCGTCGCGACCACGCCACAGCTGTACGTCGAACTGACCTTCGGTGTTGGATTCATGCTCACTGACGACTTCCAACAGTGTGTAGCGATTGAACTTTGTTCCCGACCCGATCACAACTTCACCTTAGGACCCAGTTTCTCGCGGATCACCCGGTAGGCGAGGGTTACCTCAGGAACACGAATAACCCAAGCTGCAAGCAAATAAGAAATTGCGCCGACCGTGACGACAACCATTAAGCGAATAAACACACTCATTTTGTCGGTCAGGTCCACATCTTGACTCGAGTCGAACAACACATTATTGAGTTGGCTTTGAGTGAGGATCATGGCGAATACCGAAAAAAGTCCAGCAATTCCCATTCGGGTAATTGATGCAATTGTGGTTCCTGATTGCAATCCGCCAAGTTTGCGCGAGAGCACAATCCAAGCAATGACCAGCCCGACCCAGTAGGACGCGCTGTAACAAGCGGCCATAAACGAAATCTGGGCACCGCCACCGTTGAAGTTACTAAAGAAAGGAACCAGAAGTACAAGCAGAACCAGCGAGAAAATCACGGTGATGAAGAAAGGGGTTTTGGTGTCCTCGAGCGCGTAGTAGCCGCGCAGCAGAACGTAAAAGAGCGTGAAAGGAATCGAGCCAAGCATGAAGATTGAAATTACTTGACCCAGCAGTTCGGCTTGCGCGGTTGTTGCCGCGCCAAAACCAAAGAGTAGAACGGCGATCGAAATTCCGACGACGAACAGAATTGCGGTGACGGGAATAATGAAAAATGAAACAAGTCGGATAGCACCCGAGACATCACGCCCCACCTGCGAAAGTTTCCCGGCATGGGCAACGCGGCTTAATGCAGGAAGTAGTGCAGTCACGATAGAGACGGTGATAACACTATGTGGAAGCATGAAAACCAAGTGCGCTTTTTGATAGGTGGTTAAGCCTGCGGCCACATCACCTTGTGCTGCTGCATTGACATTTGCGGCAGTAGCAAGACGCGTGATCACTACGTACGTCAATTGGTTAACCAGAACGAGGCCGATTGTCCACGCTGCGAGTTTCCCGGCTTTACCCAAACCGTGTCCCCGCCAATCAAAACGCGGCCGCCACATGTAGCCGGCACGAACCAGAACAGGTATTAAAATTAATGCCTGGGCAACAACACCAAGGGTTGTTCCTAACCCGAGTAGCCACACTTGACCAGAAGACAGGTTTCCTTCGGCTGCTGCAGCGGTTCCTGCGAAGTAGATGAACAACAGAAATGTTGAGATCGCCACAATATTGTTTGCGATTGGCGCGAACATGGGTGCACCGAATTTCCCTCGGGTATTTAACACCTGGCTAAACATGGTGTAAATACCATAGAAAAATATTTGCGGTAAACATAGGCGAGTGAATGCGACGGCTAGATCAAACTCATTTTGCGGGTAGTCACTCGGCGTGTAAAGGTCAACAATCAGCGGCGCCAATGCAATTGCAAGAACTGATAGAACAAAGAGAATGATTGCGGTGAGTGTGATCAGTCGATCCGCGTAAGCCCGCCCTTCGTCAGCATCTTCCTTCATCTTGCGAACAAGTTGGGGAATGAATACTGCGTTAAGGGCGCCACCAATCACCAAGATGTAAATCATGTTGGGAAGTGAGTTTCCTAGTGAGAATGCGTCAGATACTAAGAAAAATCCTAAGGCGGCAGTCATGGCCATGTCGCGCATGACGCCAGTTATTCGCGAGGTGACGGTACCCGCGGCCATTACCGTGCTGGGACCCAGTAACGCCCGTTCAGACATGTGGCCCATTCTTCTGTGAATCCAAGCGAGCGTTGGTAGCGGCCTTGTGAACGCGCCGAGTGATTCCCAC
>JBDNFH010000009.1:0-20186 GCA_041689915.1 Candidatus Nanopelagicales bacterium
GAGTTGAGCCGGGTCTTCAGGTTTAGGTGGTTGTTGTGGTTGTGGTTGTGGTTGTGGTTGTGGTTGTGGTTGTGGTTGTTGTTGTTGTTGTTGCTGGGCTGCTGCTGGCTGTGCAAACACATTACGCATGTCTGGTGGCATATCGGACGGGATCGATGCTCTCGGAGCTACGCGAGACTGGAGCGAGGGAGTGGTTGATCCGGTAAACACAGCTTGGCGTACTCGGGCCTGCTCGTCCGGCGAGAGTTGCTCGATGTCGATCGTTTCTACGTTAAGTGCCGGTGTATTCATTGGAACTGGAGCTTCAACGTTCTGATTTTCCAGTATCGCTAACCGCTGCTGTATTTCCACGTTACTCGGGATAGCGTCACCCGGCGACCATCCGGCACGTTTAAGCGTATGTAGCTCTTGCGGTGTCATGGATGGTCCATTTTCACCGCTATCGCGGACTATCTGGCCAGCACCCATAGGCATAGCGTTTACCGAACCCCCTTTGGTGTTGAGCGGTCGCAACCCCGAAGGGTCAATCTTCTTATCTTTCTTTGGGGGTTGAGGCATGTCGCCAACAACACGACCCAAGTTAATATCCTTAGACACGTCCTGTTCTCCTTTTACACAATAGTTTTGTAATTACCGTCTGGGGTCTTAGGACTCCATTCGGATAGCTGAGGTTCTTCGTACGGCCCTCGACGATCTTTGCTCCTAACACTTCCCTCGTCAAAGATTTCATGTTTTTTGTATTCCAGCATAGTGGGCTCGCCTTGCCACTTCTGCTTGCCCGGCCACGGGTAGGTTTCAGCCCCCTGGTAGATAACAGGCTTTTCAGTCCAAGCAGTACCGCCGCTGCCTATACCGATACGCGCAAGTTGTTGCCAACGAGTTTCTGGCATTTTGAACTGCTGAGCCCTGTACTGAATCGGAACACCTGGTGGATCTCGGTAGGAGAAGCCGATATCTTTAAGCAGCTTCTCGTTTCCGAGAAAGATTGGAGCTGAGTACCATTTCTTAACTACGATTCCTTGGAAAATAGGCTCGCCCATTTGTATATGCTTCTTCCTCGCCGCCTTACATTTATCGATGAGAGCTTTGAATGAGATTGCTCCGTCGTGCTTACCGACGAAGAATGATGGTTTATGTGCCAGGCTCTTGGCTGCGATGATATTCTTCTCGGCACCAATGTTCTTAGCCACAATCAGGTTGCCGTCTGTCACGCATAAGTTTCGCTCGACAATAAGGTTACCGTCGATTTTGGAGAAGTTGCGGCTGAAACGGTGGCTCTTCACCATATTGGCCGATTCGTCTTCAGGGGCATGCCAAATGTTGACACCTTTCTGATTAAAGACGTGCAACACCTTTGAGTACATGACCAGGGGCTTACGACCTTTGGAAGCATCGATTGTGATGCTGCCATCTTTAAGTTCGCCGCCTCCCGTACGAAAGTAGGCTTCGTGGCTAAGTGTAGCAACCTGAGACTTCTTCGCCAGTAGTACGACACCACTGGAGATGACATCTTCACCGTAAAGGCTCTGATAGATGTGCGACTTGCTACTGGATTTGGATTGAATCAGAACGCCGCCTTTGCCGCCGTTACCTGCGATGAGCTGCATGTTCTTTTCGGCTTTTATGTGGACATCCTTTTCGCTGGCGGAAATATCCACGCTATTTTTAGCTCGGATAATACAATCCCAACCCATAAGCACGGCACGTTTACCCGGCAAAAGCTGCACGTCGCCTGGGGCCGTCAAGCGGATCTGTCCGCCAGACATATCGATTTGAGATCCATAACCGTCTCCGATCGAGATCCCGCCGTCTTCGTGGATTACGAAGTAAGCTTCACGTTGGAAGTACTCGACATTGCCATACCGACTATCAACTTTAATCGATTTCGGTGACGGGTAGTCCATGAACTCTTGACTGGCGAGCGAGCCGAAGCTGAGATTATCCATCGTCTTGCTGAATGGGGCCAGCTCGGACTCCTCCGGCATATCATAATCGTTCTCATGGTAATCGAACGGATGCAGCCCTTTCCAGTTGTAGTTGTACGCCAACAGGTCAAGTACGCCAGCAACTCGAAGCATGTGCTGCTCTTCGCCAGTAACTTTAACGTCTTTGACTTTGTGCGCTGTACCGCCACCGGACTCCGAGGAGAACTTGTAGTTGTCTTTACGCCCGTCGTCACCGCTTTTCTGGTCTTCAGGCAATCGCTTTCGCTTCGGGACCGGAATCAGCACGCGCTTGCCGATCATGATGCTTTTGGCAGATCGCAGGGTGTAGGAACCATCGAGAGCCACATGCTCGTGAAACAGCCCGTAGTCTTTGTCTGTGTCCTTGTAGTGTCGTTTTCCTCCCTGTTTCTTAGGGGCCATTATGAATCGCTGATAGCCCTGACCTAAGTAGGCTCTGTAGTCGACTCCTCGCATCACTGCGTAAGTGTCTTCTTCACCGTCCGGCAGATCGTACTTACCTTTCACTAAGGTGTACTGAACTGGCTGGTCAGGGAACTCTTGCGTGAAATTTGTGCCGCTGCTGTAGCAGCCCATGGATTCCCACGGGTAAATGATGTTCCCGTCGATGTGTATGTTTTCGCCTTCGTCGTACCGCAGCATAACTTGCTGAGGGTAGCTTTGAATATCGAGGGACATTCCAGCCAGACGGCAATAACTGTCCCAATAGTTAAGAAAGAGACCAGTAGCTTCGTTGACTCGCAGGAATGCCTGGAACGGATCGATGTGGATCGCGACCCCTGTTTCGGTTATTCGTCCCCATTCCAACGCTGTGGCGTCTTGTGGTCGTCCGCTGGACCAGTCGATCGTTCCGCCTTCGCGTAATAGTTTGAATGGTTTCTTGTGTGCGCTCTCTCGTTTGATTCCAGTGTTGCCTCCCTGCTGAATCCAGTCCGGCACACAAATACCGGACTCAGTTGTCAGCTCAGGTATGGCTCCGAGGATGTAGCCGTAGTTCATGCCAGGCGGTATGAACATGATGACATTGTTGTTGGGACCAATAGGGGCGGTAGAACGAGGGCCGATGGGAATGAAGTTCGCTTCGCCGAGCATGCAGGCTGGCATGACGATGCCGCCCTCACCAACTTGAACTCGATACCAGTTGATCGATGGTATCGAATGAGTGATCGTGGCCAGGACGAGATGGTTGCCCTGATTGAACCGATACTCGTTGACTTGGGTTGTACCGTGGGGATCTTCGTGCAGGTGATGATACTGCCCGCGAGGATCTCGCTGAGCAAATTCTTCTTCTAAGTCTGTGATTCGATAGTCGTTCGAGGACTGCCCGAGACCCAGAGGTTGTGCACCCCGGTGCCCGGAATCCCCAGTTACGGGATTCATTGCCATTTATCTCTCACCTAAAACGGTGCGTTTAATGAGTTACTGCGTTAGTGCTCATATTAAAACCGACCTGGTTTTGAAGCCAGGCCGGTTCTTTCAGAATCTATTTTTGAACTCTTTGCCCGGTTTAGTCAACATCAAGTCCGGAGAACATGATCTGTGACTGCTCGTTGATAACCATATCTTGAGCCTGCAAAGAGACACCAACTTGGATCAGCACGCAGAACTTCAGCGTGTAGACCATCTTTCCAGCACCACCACCACCAACAGCAGCAGCACCACCAGCAAGACCACCACCAGTGCCACAGTCAGTCTCTTCCAGAATCAGTTCCAGAGGATTGTCTTTCGCGTTACAGACGTCACCGTACTGCGAGTACAGTTCCTTGATAGTCGCGTTGGGTCCGATGACGCGATTAAGCTGCAGCGTACCCTGGGTACGGCCACCTACATAGTAAATGTTAGTTAGATCGCTGTCGCTGCCGATTTCGTACAGCCGAGTAACTTGTTGTGCATATGTAAAATTCATGCCCTGCACTAGCACGCCTTTAACAGTTCCAGTGAACTCAAGTTTCGCTCTGTCAGATGAGAAGACTCCGTTCACCGAGGTGTCTTCTCGTTGGAATATAGGTCCAGGCATAAGATTGAACTCCTTTTCGTTGTTTAGTCGAGCTTGCCAAGGCTCGGACGTTTTGTCCTAAAACGGATAAAAACCTGCACGGGCTGGCATGCCCGTGCAGGGTTGGCTGCGAATTAGATAACTAAATGAATCTCGAAGTTGTTGAACGGATACGGGATCGTAACGTCGAGGAACAACACATAGCGGTCCTTCAACGTCAAATGCGGCCGCAGCGAAACAATCTGGCCCTGGATGAGCTGACCGCCAAGCTGCCGCGTAAATCGTTCAGTTCTCAAAACTTCAACCAGACGGCGAACTTCAAACTCAAGTAGCGTCTGCATGGAAGGTGTGACGTTCGAGATACCGATGTACGGTTCAAAGTGATCCTTAAAACGATAACTAATAGAGTCGACGTTTCGAGTAATCATTTCTTCGCGTTGATTTATGTCTTCGTAGTCACCAGTGGATACCGCATGACGAGTGAAGATTTTCCCGTCAAACAGGTCTTGGGTGACAATCCAAACGCCCGCCACAGACATACTGTCAAGCTGCGGCCGATTAAACTTCTTGAAAGTTCTAGGCACATCGCTGAAGCCTGCGACTTGCAAGCGAGTCAAACCTTGGTGAGGCAAAACACCCGAAGTCAACCCGGCCAGAGCAGCCGCCAAGTGGTAGCCTTCCTGGATTGTTCCACCGGACTCGATACGATCTGGCCAGACAGCTCGGATACGGCGATTGTTCCACGCACCGGCATCGCGAGCAATCTCCAAGGCCTCTTCAGTCGGAGAAAGGTTTCGCCAGATTTCGATTTTTGACGGTACAGCTTGTGGTGCGGCTGGTCCGGTCAACAGTCGGATCTGGTCTTCAGACTGAACTTCATCAACGATGAACTCCGTATAAGTAAAAGTACCGAATCCGTCGCCAACCCACAAAGAACGCACGACGTCGCCAGGACGAACGTTATTGTAGATAAAGTTCGCGTTACCGGCAGGCACACGCATGAGTGTGAACTGCTGCCCGCTGGTGAGAATGTCATCCTCGAAGGTTGCCAAAGCCACTGCTTCGTTATCTGTGGTGGCTTCGATGTAACCAGACACAGTCGACCCGGCATGAATGATTGGAATCTCTGGAACGCCTTGAAGGGCGAACCAGCAAACACGCCACAAACCATTTTCAGGTGAGGACTGCGAATCCACATGAGCAGCAATCAAGTCCTGTGCGATACGCAACCGAGTCAACGGTACCAGACCGTAAACATCGTCACGACCGAGTAACAGTTCCAGCATGTCGACCCAGTCTTCTGCGTCTTCGGGATGCTGCACTGCAGTGTACTTGACTTCCGTGCCGTTACTGTTCGACAATGCCTTGAATATCCCCCACTTGAGCGGGTTATCCGGATGTAAAGCACCATCAATCAGCGTGTTAAGTTCGCCAACGTCCCGGATTGCCCCAACTTCGAAGGCAAGATTCGAACGCCAAGCACGGTACTCAACATACAACACACCGAAGTCCTGGGAGGGTTCCGATTTGACATCCAGCGGAAGTGGGACGCCTTCATCAGTCCAGGTGTCGTCATAAGCGATCAATGCTGACTGAAGACATAACTCCGTCTCACTCTGTTCCCAGTTAACCTGGGGAGCGAAACCTTGTTTGTTTACTCCAATCTGGAGCAAAGGCCTACGGATGTAAAGAGTTACACCGACTTCGCTGTCGGCAGGAACTGTCGAAGGAATGTTGTTGGCAAGCGCGATGGTTCGCATCGGGCCTTCTTTGATGCCAGTGACTTCGATGTAGTATCGATCGCCCTTGCGGAGACCGTTACCGCTGAAGGAGACCGTAACACCTTTGGAGCCTACAGAGACATCTTCACCAGCCGCAGTCACAGTAGTAGGACCGGACAGGTCAATACC
This sequence comes from Candidatus Nanopelagicales bacterium, assembly GCA_041689915.1. Taxonomy (GTDB): domain Bacteria; phylum Actinomycetota; class Actinomycetes; order S36-B12; family S36-B12; genus UBA4592. The sequence continues at coordinate 5,871 of JBDNFH010000009.1, forward strand.
GTTGGTAGTGGTGACGCTGATCTGTGGACTGTCTGTAAACAGACCGCCGTTGGTAACTTCAATGATGTATGTGGTATCGTTATCGTCGTCGTAGATACCACCTTCGGTCGCCACCGGTTCAGTCCAGGACTGATTAACCACGACCTGCCACTCCTGACCTGCGATCAGATCGTTGTAGTTCACAGAATCGATATCGGCTGACTGGGAACAAGCTGCTGTATCCTGGTCTGCAAATGTGATCAGCAACCCGCGGTTGCCGATTGCAGTCTGGTCCCCTGAATCCTGTGGGTTCAGTTCGAGCACGTCATCTTCGCCACTGGCGGAGATAACTCGCAATCGAGCGGTTGAAAGATTCCCATTGATCGAAGATGCCAACACCTTAATGGTGTAGGTCTCAGTGACGAATCCATCTTCCAGACCGTCATAAACGTCAGTATCTGCTGTCAACGTAATACAGTTCTCAGCGCCCTTCATCTGGGTGATGGTTGCACCCTGAACTTGAGTCCCAGGATTCTCGGCGTCGGAAGTGGCTGCTGTGATCACGGCATCCTCGTCGTCACCGATCAGATCTTTAACGTAAGACCACATGTAGACTGGATCGCCACCCGTAGGTTGTACTCGCAATCGAACGGTGTCGCCCAATTGGACGTCCCGATCGTACAAACTAGAGTTACGAGCAAAGATCCCGTTGGTTTTGAAGTTGGTAGTTGCTGATCGTATTCGGTTGTTGTATCCGGATACTTTAGTGGTCATCGAACCGCTACTAATAGGGTCAGCGTGGTACTCCAGGAGGGCGTCTTTAATCCACACCTTGGTGTAATCGTAATCAACCTGTCCACCGGCAGGCCGCTCAGGCCAAAGGTAGCAAGTTTCGACAGCGTCGTCATAATAACCGAGACGACCGAACGGTTGTTCGTCGTCATCACTGTAGCGAAGCAGGAAGGCGTGGCCCCCACTGATGTGCGAACGCAGCGGGTTGGCGACGACTGAGGGTACAGTCTGGAAATCCTGGAACACCAGGACTTGCGGTAGTACATAAGTCGGCATAAGTTGGTCTCCGTACCAATAAAAGTTGTTGTGAAATGTTAAGTGGCTCTCTTAAATCGGGGCTCTATCTGTCCCCAGCATCATCTTGTTGTATTGTGGCGGTACGTTATGGACATTGTTGTGGGCCGAAGCCGCACGTTTGTCGTGGTAGTCACAATCAATCAAAAATGAGAGCGGTATTCGTCGAATCGGCAGGGCTTCCACATTGAGCCTCCAGTGTTCCTCGTAAATCCAACCGAGTGTAATGGGGACAACATAGTTCTCCGTGGCTTCTTCAACCTCGCTTATCGCGCCAACTTCGGTGACTGCAAACTTATGCAGTCCTAAATACTGACGAACAGCAGGAGCATATTGCGTAAGTTCACGCTGCACCTCGGTCGCCAGGATTTCACAACTCGCACCCGTTCCGTGGATGCAGAAAAGGGTATGGGAACCGACCCAAAGGACGGTGAACTCCTCTTCTCCCTTTACGTTTTTGCCTGACAGATCAGCCAACGCAACTCGCTGGTTCTTGTAGGCATTTCGTTTCAACAAAATAGCAGGGCGTTTTTCAACCAAGCTCCCTTTCCATTTGTGAACCGTCTCGATAAGAATACCACTTCGCTCATTATCCCGCCAGACGTATCGACGCAAGTCCTTGCTTTCGATCGCAAGAGGCTCAGCGAAGTGGCGAACAAGCATGTCGCGCAGCATTCCTGTAATTAGAATCGGCTGCCAGCTTTGTTCGCACAAAGACCGTACACCGAGCGATGTGCAGTCGGCGGCAGGCGCTTGTACCTCAACAGGATTACACCAGTTCTCCGGAGTACTCATCTATTTTTGCTTCCTTGCCTGTGAGTTGCCTGTAAACCTTCGCCGGATCTACTTCGTGTCGCTGAACCGAAAGCCGGTCCACCATCCTCTGCCGGAGCGGTTTGTGGTAGTCGGAAATAGGTTCTTCTCCTCGCGAGCTTCCATGATAAGGAACTGGCGGCTTTTGTCCTACAGCATGTGGCTTTCGAGGTACGTTAAATAGCTCCGGCCTGCCTCCAGCCGTGGGACTGTATCCTCTGGGAATGTGTGGCATTATGCAGACGCCTCAATTTGTTGGGGAATAGGAATGTCGTAAATCACGTCGGTAAACGGGGCAGGCCGCAGCTCCACGTTGCCTACTAGGGGCACACCGCGTATCTCAGCTGCATTCTGTAGGCTGTGAATGTAGTAACGATCGTCGGTTAGGTGATTGACCCAGACATCGTAAGACTGTATCGCAGGAACCAACAGCATTCTTGCAGTCACAACGATGTCCAGAATCGTACCTCGCATGCCCTGGTCATCGATGTGCTTTCTCTTGGTTTTAGGTGCGAGATCCGCCCAAATGCAGCCCATGGGGTAGAAGTACCCGCACTGGTAGCCTGTGCCGTAACATAAGGGGCATTCCGGGTCCAGAATCTCTCCAGTCTGAAACTCCAGGCATTCTGTGCATCGAGGACCATTCTCACGCCGTTTGAGTAAGTATCCGTCAATCCCGCCGTAACGCATACGCAGACGCTCCTTACGCAGAATCTCCTTGGCGATTCGCCAGTCTCTGCGTCCCAGGATGCCCATACCGTTCGTCGGGTCTGAATAGTAGGTATCAACAGAAGTAACCAATTTCACACGATAATGGGTGTACTGAGTCTTACCCCAGACCCGTTGATCGCCGTCGATAGCGTAGAAGCTATTCTCGACGGCTAATCCGACATCTTCCCAGTCATCGGCATCCGGATTGCCTGTGCGGCCTACCTGAAGCGTGAAGACGTGTGGGAGTGGGTCTGTAAAGTCCTCCAACAGATCCCACATTACTCGCGTGCCGCCTCGGATGAGATAGCTGACATGCACACGGTCAAACACGTTATCGCATTGGGACGGACATTTATTGACACAAGTGTGGTCATTCGAGGACATTTGATGGCTCTCCTAGCCTTAACTGTTTGATCCTGGTCACTATTACGAGGACTTATCTTAGAAGAACGTTCCGCCGTAGCTGGAGTTCACACTTCCCATAAACAACGCTGTGTTAATCTCAACTTTCTTCATCGTTACCCAGTTCTTGTATTGCTCGAAGAGAAGTTGTGACAGTTGCAGGTAGGGTTGGGCTTTGTTTTTGTCTTGCACAGCAACTCCTCCTGCCGTGTAAGCCAGATCATTTCGCTGATAGTTATGCGCTGCAATCTGGAGCAGGTTGGCTTGGATGCCTGTGATCCAGTGGTCTGTAAACGGAAATGTCGTCGTATCCATCAACGGACGGATTGGAGGAGGAACTTCATTCCAGTACTGCAACGGACGAAGCACAGCCTGAGCAATCTCCGCAGCATCAAACTCAACGCCGTCTAAGAGTAGATTATCTTCAGCGGCATTGTCTCTCACGGACAAACGAATCTCCGCAATCGTCGGTGGTCCGCACGGGAGCGACAATGGTTGTTCGAGTCCAAAGAGTCCCTGGTTGACCCACAACAACACACGATTGGTTGCTAGAACGGCTCCGTCTTTAACTGCGGCCCACTCTTCCCAGTAAATGCCCGGACGATTAGCGACCTTACCCGGGATCGGTGCTGAGAGCATGTCACCTGAAGTTCCTTCGGTAATCTCCGCAGCCACTACATAAACAGGGTTCAGCTGAGGATTGGTGCCTGCGGCCTCGCGGATACGCAATACGACCCCGTTGGATAGCTTTCCGACCGCATCATACTTCACAGGATCAACCTCGCTCTCTGAACTATCGCCGAGACTGCTTAGATCCACCACAACCCCTTTGCGATCGCGGAATGCCCAACGAAGCTGTACGCACTGTCCTTGTTGGATGTCATGAACCTGCAGCTTAGGTAGAACCAGGCAACCATCCCCGTTAATAGTTTGCTCTGATTCGATTTTATTGATGTCGTTGATCGACATTCTCACCCCTCCTGTTTAGATGTGGCACAGACCCGGTTGTCGCTGTCCTTTTAACGCAGTTAGCTGGATCACAGCATACTTCATATCCTGCTGCTCATGGAAGTTCGATGGAAACTCGTCAAACGCTTGGAGGAACTGAAAGCGGCATCTGATTTCCGGATTAGCCTCCGCCAGTACCTTGCGACAGTAGGTGTGGAACGATCCGGCATTCATCTGGCTAAGGTAGGCTGGGTCTTGCCAGGCAGCTCGGCCGTCTGTGCTGGGAATTCTAATCTCTATGTAGCCGCCAGGACGTAAAGCATTATAAGCCTGGTTCATAAACTCAGCGATACGTCCCCGCTCACACCATTGGAGCAAATCCCTACAGATAATAACTCCCACAGAGTCGGAGTTTCCAAAACCATTTTTTAGATCTCGCTCGAAACGCCAACCGTCTTGCCATAGTTCAGCCATATCCACGATCCGGTAGTCGCCCCGTCGCGCCTCCTCAGCGATGAGCCGTCCGGTGTACTTACGGCGGTTGATCGCTACTTGTTGTTGGATTTCGTCGTTTTTAAGTTTGACTGTGTTCGAGTCATGCAGTCGGTACAGATAGTTGCAGTGTCCTGTGTGTGCGAACTTGAAACCTTTTAGGTACGTCCTAATCATCAGGTCATGATCGTCTCCCACCAGTAGGTTTTGATCATGCCCGCCTGTCTCCTCGTAAGCCTTACGGCCCCAGACTCGCACGTGATCCGGAGCGTAATAGATTTCGGACAAAGACTTGGCCGTAATATCGAAGCAGCGTGAAGCCTCCAGCTTACGACCATAAAGATCCACACTATAATGCTCCCACCCGTAAGATTCTGAGTAATGCTTTGCTGCGAAGTTCGGCTGAAAGAGTGCGGTATCCGAATAGACAAATCCGGCCCCGGCCTGGATCTCATCGGCGATCATACGCAGTGATTCACCCGGCATAAGTAGATCGTCATGATCGAGTTCGATAAAAGCTGAACCGTTGCAGGCGTTGCATGCGTGTCTTTTAAGTGCACCAATTTTTTTACGAATACCACCATCCACTATGCGAACTTTAGGATCTTGTCGTATGTGATCGGGTATGTGGGCCTGGTTTCCGTTAGGCACCAGCACCCATTCCCAGTTGGTATAGCTTTGCCGTTGAATCGAGCGGTAAGTTTCTTCGAGATAAGTAGGGCGATGCGTTGGGGTGAAGATGCTTAATAACACTTTCTGATACCTTCAGTTGCTTAAACGAGAAAAGACCCAAACAGGAAAGTATCCTGTCCGGGTCTAGTGTACCGAATCGTTAGTTAAACTCCGACAGCTATTCGCTGACTGAATCGAACCAACAAGGGTCAATGGCTGAGAGTACTCCATCGTCAGACTGCAACATGCGGGAAATGCCAGTACTTACGTCCTGAAGTATAGGTGACGGAGTGCTGATAATTTGCAAGTCGCCTCGGGCAATGGCGTTCTCAAATGCCATGATGTCACGTCGGGCCACCGAGCGTTCTGAGCCGCGGTTTCCGAACATGGCCTGACGCACGTCACCGAAAACGGTGAACTCTTCGTTAGCGGCTAGCTTGTGACCATGTGGAGGTAGGAAACCAAAAGTCTTTGATCCTCCACTGGTGTTTTTTACTGTGCTGTAAAGGCACGTTGTATCCATGGTAGGCATGGTGAATGATCCTCCTTTGAAGATTAAATAACAGTAATAGAGAACTTTATCAGGCAGAGCCTGCTATTATTCTCACTGGTTCTGCTGCGAGGCCATTACTGAGGCTTCGTATGCTTTTAACGACAACACCGAGTTGTATATTGTCGGGTCTTTAGCCCACTCAGCCGCAGCTTGCTTGATGGCCATGTCTTCTTCCTGGTAGAAGGCGGATTTATCCGTTCCACCAAACAGAACACTGTCAAGTGCAGACAATGGTTCATCGTAGCGAGAATCCCCAGCCTGCTTTTCGTCTTCGTCGGCTTGACGCAAGCGAGCAGCCAGCAGCAACATGTCGCTGGCTTCCTTCTCGTTCATTGGTGAGTAACCGCTACTGGAGCAGCGACCGAAGAAGACTTTCTGATGTACCCCATTGAACAGATTAGCGTAAGCAGTGGTTGCATCTGGGATACTAGCTTGTTTAGTACTCATGAGATATTTCTCCGTATTATGTGTTAGTTAATTAACGTTTCTGTCGTTGTCACCAACAAGTGTAACAGACGTTAGCCTTGATTGTCGAGATAATCCCGACCAGAGTCAGGACCTGACAATCCTTGATTACGATAAGGATCTGCACCGCGTTCGATTCCGTCATCGGTTTCTTCGATGACCCACGAGTTTGATGAGTGCCCTGGTTCGATTGCTCCCTGGTCGCCAACGACCTGGTCAATCTCTTTAACATTGCCTTCCGCATAGAACGGTCGGATGTTACCCAGAGTGGTCGAGCCTGCCTTATTGGGCAAGTCGGCCGTCGATACCTGGTCACTTGGAGGGCCGTCCTCTACAGAACGAGTAAGCCCTGGATCGCGATCTGCTCGCTGAAAATCTGTTCGTGCTGGATCAGGATTAGTTCCTGTCATCTTGATACTCATGGCTACCTCCGTGTGTGGGTATTATGTTGTAAAATAAAATGGCCCAGCCCGGTCACCCGAGCCAGGCCATTTGTTGGTCCAGTCAACTGGAGTTACGGCTTATTGGAAGTCAGCGCGGGACAGGCCACTGGTATGACCGATAGATCCGCCCATCGTTTCGTAAGCGAAGAACTCCAGCATATAAGCTTCACGCCTAATATACATGGTCGTGTCTTCTAAAACGTAAGATTTACCAATAAACTTGGGATCGGCGAAATGGTACATCGTATTTGTAGGTATGAGACCTTTTTTGATGGTAATAATCCATTTGACGCCCATGAACTCTTGCAGCGACCAGCCGTTACGCATAATGTCGCTAGAAAGATCCCCACCCATTTCGTTACGAGTCATCTTCGCAACTTCTTTGATGGTGATGTTGTTCAACAGCACACAGTGAACTTCCAAGTTCGACGGAGTGTTCGGCATAATTTTCAGGGAGTCCCAGAGGGTATCCCGAGTGATGCCACCGGCAATCACTTCATGCTGGACAGTGCCGGAAGTTGGCGTTACTAAGCCAGCACCAACCATCGCAGTATTTACTGCGCGCATAAATTTTCCGTCTTCTTCCGCTAACATATCTTTTATAGCATTATCACTTAAAACTTGGCGAATATCCATGACCCAAGTACGCAGTTCATCTACGTCTTTGGTGAATCGTGGAGTGACAATGCGGTCGAACATGACGCGGTATCGAGGGCCGCGGATATACAGGTTCGTCGGTAGAGTTGCAAACGGAATGCTGATGGCTGCTGGGCTCTCAGGTTCTTTGTCTACAACTTTGACGGGTTTATCTGTATCAACTTGGCGATCAAGTTCGTCGTTGCTGATGGGGATCGGCGGCATGATGCGTCGATAAAAACCATCTTCACGCATTTTAGTTCGCGTGAAGTCATTTACTGCATCAATCGCTTGTTTTTCCAAACCGGGATCGCGAGAAGCCAGCTTCTCAAAGATCGCCTCGTTAAGGAGTTTGGATTCCTCTTGGGTTATCGTAGAACTCATTGAAGAGTACCTCCGTGTTATGTGTTAGTAATCCCTTACAGGGTGTTAAGTTCAAAGCAAAAGCCCAGCACCCAGCACTACGGTGTCGGGAAGATCGGAAACGGCCAGAATGCCAAAGCATTATGTCCGTAACCATTGTCGACGACTCCGCGAGAGACGATGCCGACGATCATATCAGTGTAGGGGACGCCGACTTTTAGTTTGCCAGCGTTAGCCACCGTAGACTTCGCTGCAGTCAGCGGAGTGTTTGGAGGGTAGTTACCACCTGAAACATACGCAGTCGTGACAAGTTCGAATGCGCCCACAGCAACCAGTGCCATGGCTTGTCCGGTGGGATTGATTGCAATCCAGACGCCCTTGTCAGTCGCTGGGTCGCCACCTTCGTTGGAGACGTCAGGATCGTCAGAGCTATTAAACACGAACAGCGGCATTACTGAATCTGTTCCAACTCCGAGGGCATATTTACCTGAAGAGTTAATGTGGACGACAGATCCGGCAAGTACCGGAAGTTCATTCGATGGGATGGTAGCGTCGAACTCCGTGTGGAAATCAACTGCTGATGGTTGAGGCCAACCTTTGAGTGCATTCAAAGTGTTAGCCGTCATTAGCCGAGGAGCGGCCATATCAAGTCCTCCTTGATTGATTAGATTGTTGTTAAGGTCATCCTGGACCTCGGAAAGTCCGTTTTCTTACTGGAAATCAGTATGAGAGCCATGGCATCTTGCCGGTTAGTTAAGCACCTTTAAGATAGCCAAGTCCGAGGCTTTCTTTTCGCCAGTTTTTCGGCCAACGTAGCCGTCAGTCATGCTGTCATAGCTAGACGTCTTTCCCGAACCTAAGTTGGGATCGACGCCTTGACCAAGGTCGCTTGCTTGCTTGGAAAGCTGCTTCTGAGACTGTCCGAGCTTTGTAGCGGCAGTCTTGAGCAGTTGCAGCGTCTCCGCATGTGATCCGAGCATAGCTTCAGCAGCTTGCTTCTGGTGCTCGGGAACACAGCCAGACTGTAAAAGAACATTCAGGACAGAACCGCGAATAGAGGCGGCTTTCTCCTGTGATGATTGATGAACCTGAAGCTCGTCGAGTGACCGCTTGGTTAAAGCAGAGGTCACTGCAACGTAGCTCAGGACTTTAGTAGCGAGAGCTTTATTCATCGCTATAAACTCCTCCTTGAGGCTTAGGGATAAAGGTGATTCCATCACCACAATGCTTATCGAGCATTACGGGAGCGGGAAATCACCTCTTGAATATAATCACGAACGGCATTTTTGGCTTCACCACGTTTAACAGCTGCGGTTTTACGGTGGCCACCGCGTTGTTGTCGACGCCAGCGATCGCCCGCTTCGACCTCTAAGCCACCTTCCATGCCCTCATCAGGCATTCCGCCCATGTCTTCGCCACCCATTTCTCCGCCCATATCTCCGCCTGGAGCTCCGCCGCCATCCTGCGAAGCCATAGCGGCTTCGAGTTCTTCGACTGAGATTCCCAACGAGTCAAGAGCTTCAGCAAGTTGGGCGACTTCCTCGCCTCCCTCGTCGCCCATTTCTTCTTCGCCACCTCCGAGTGCAGACATCATATCTTCTTCGCCGCCGCCCATTCCGCCGCCCATTGGGTCGCCAGCAGCGGGGTCGCCGCCTCCGAGTGCAGACATCATATCTTCTTCGCCGCCACCACCGCCCATTGGCATTCCGCCTCCTGGAGGGGTTGGTGGCATTTCTTCCATGCCTGGCATTCCCATTCCGCCTTCTTCACCCATGGCATGCTTTTGGATTCCGTCCTGGTATGAATTGAGGAAAGAAATCACGCGGTCAGCATCTTCTGCTGCGACTTTGATAGTTTCTTCCAGGGTATCCTGGACCATATCGTCTGCCGCGGCTTTGTCGAAGTCGCCTGAAAACAGGCCAGCAAGTTCCCAACCCGCCTGATGGGACAGTTCAGAATCACCAGCTTGTTTTTGGGTATAAGTCGATTTTGCGTACGGATCAGCTTCGACAGCCAGCACAGCACACAGGTCGTTACCGAAGTCGGCGGCAACCTTAGCTAACTGACGCAAGTCCATATTGGCAAGCTGGTCACTGCTATATTTGTGACCGTCGAGGTTTTCATTGTCGGTTCGTGCAGGATGGCTCGAACCTGGATCTTCTTTGCCCTTCTTGGCCGAGTTGGTCTCGACAGAAGGATCGTCGCCGGTTGCCTGGGTGTTAGTACCAATCTGAAGGTGATCGTCAGCTGCGCTACCAGATGTTTGAACGGCTCCACCGCTGCCGTCGGCAGCCGCTTTAGCCTCCGCAGCGGAGTTCACGCCAGGTTTTCCCTGGTCCTCCTTAATGTCGGAGTCGTTCTCTGCGGAACGCTCTCCTTCTGTGGCAACTTCCAAGCGGTCGTCGACGTCTTTAACAGGATGAGTAGTCGAACCGCCTTGACTGCCCGGTTCGGACAATGCTTCAGCTCGCTTGGTGCGATCTGAAGCGGTTTTCTCGGCGGCTCCAACATCCTGGATGAACTTATCGATGGTACCCATCGATTCTTGGGCAGACAGGGTGGCCATACTGAGCACTCCTTTGCGAGTTTTAGTTTTAGGTATCCATGCCTTACAGCATCACTTATGTAATAGTTACACTACGTGATTCTGTCTTACACTGAACCTTGCTGTCAACGGGAAATCATTGTCTGACCGTGCTATTCGTTCTAAAGCATCCAATTTATACACGGCATACTGCTGTGCTAACTGGTTGGCTTCAACATTGTCAGACGCGCACTTCTCAAAAACACTTTTGAGATTCGGAGCAGATTCAAAGCGAGCGGCAGACAGCATGCTCCGGTTGCTGACCGCCGTTCTTTCGAGCGAGTACTCCGACATATTGAGACTGGCAATAGCCCGATGCTTATCGGATGCCAGCTTGTCGGACAGTGGATACGGGTTCTGCTCAATAGCCCGTTCGATCGTTTCGTTGTCTCGCATTCTTTCGTAGATGCCAGGCAATCTATCCGCAGCTTCTTTAGTTAGACTCGACTTACCAGACAATTCAGCAAAGTCACGGATATTCAGAATGATCTTTCGATCCGCCAGGGCACCCAAAGCCTGAGCGCACTTTTCAGTCCCCAGTTCTCCGAGATTATCGACGTTGAATGGCGTCTGACAGAATGCACGATAGACTTCTGGGTTACCGCTAACCTCTTGCTGTTCCAGCGTAGCTAGCGCGTAGGCCAGTTTAACTTGGCCGATGATTCGTTGATTCCAGGTGCCAGGTAATCCGTCTTGGTACATGATGACGGCCAGAGGAGCTGTGGCATCAGATGCCATCTTTATTCCTTCGGCAAGCACGAAGACACCATTATCGGCTGCAGCTTTGGTTAGATAGTCTGCTTTAGCTCCGAAAGCTATTCGATCTGCAGGCCTAAAAACCTTGCTCATATCAAACCAGGTCGGCCGCTTGTTCAGCACACCAAGATGGTGCATATCCCCGCCGACTTTAATCATACGAGTAATGTTATCTCGACAACCGCCTGCATCGCAGGATGTCTTTGTGCAATACTCGTCTCGGGTGCGTGCCTGGTTGCCGCAAAAGTTGCAAGTATCGTTAGGTACACGACAAGCCATCGAAACCGGGAGATCCTCACCCCTAGCGAGTTTCTCGATCTCTGTGTCGGCGACGAATCCACCATTACGGTCGCAGGCTGACTTCTCTGCATTCAGTCCGACGATTAACTCGACACGCTTCATCACATCATTCCAGGCAGAAGCCTTGATAATTCCAAAATGAGGATCGCCACGTTCTGGTTTGTTTTTGTGATTACGAAAGAAACGTGCGAACTTCACGAAGGTCGGGTGATAGTCTTCGCAAGCTTGCTTGGTGAAGCCGTCGCCATTACGGTTCAATCCGTAGTGCTCGTACGCACCGAGCGCGATGAGATGCACGGCAATTTCGTCAGCCGCGATCTTGATATTGTCAAGCTGCGGTAGGAACACGTGTCCGGCTGACTTAATAAAGCTCTGCCGGTCAGCACCCATCAGGCCTCGACTCGAATACTGTATCGGCACAGCGACTGGACGATCCCAGTCCCAGCCTGCCGGACTAACGTATTTGATTATCGACATCTTGTAGTCGCTTCCTTGCTGCTTACTTTTTACTTTACTCGACGGGCTTGGCGTTCTCGCTGATTATTTTATACAGGTCCCGCTTTGCGTTGCTTTGCGTGCGATAACTACTCAACATATGAGTCAGTGCGGCCAATCCCGCAAGAGGTATACCGTATTTACCGGCGCGCCTTATTTTACTTGACGTGGTCCCGGCCACGATGTGTTCTGGGCTTAGTCGACCACCGCTTAACGATCCTAGCAAACTTTGGCGTACTTGCGGAATAGCGCCCGGGTTTTTTTTAGTCCACGTTTCGCCCATTTCTGCAGTAACTCCCAGCTCTTTCAGCTTGGATAACAGGCCGTCTATTTCGTGTAGCCTTGGCTTTGGATTCAAAGCATTCGACCAAGCAGAATAACCGGGTGCTTTTTTTGCAAGGGCCTTTAATTTTTTGTCGTTATCTAGCAGTTCGCGTAGTTCGTCCTTCCTGTCGGTCAGACCAAAGCTTTCCAGCAAATCACCGTCTGCAGTTAGCTTGGAGATCCCTGTTCGCAGGTGACGAGGATTCCTTGATACGACAGCTTCCTGTTTACCTGGTGAGATTATTTTGTTAAGCCAGCCTGGGTTTGTACCGTCGCCAACCTGGTTCTTTGCCAAACCTAAACCCCCAAGAGCCGTAGCTTGAACTGCGGCTGCTGGGGACGTTGCAGCGTCGTAGATAAGCTTGCCGGTACCTTCGAGCCCCTTGGATACGACATTGTCCTCACTTTTGCTTTGCAGCTCAGCCACTCGCTTGGCTTGTTCCGTAGGCAGCGGCTTGTTCCATCGATACCGGGGACCACCCGGATTAAGCTCGAACTCGCCTTGGTCGAAGTGAGGACCAGCTTTAGCTTTAGCTGGTTTTGGGGCATTGTTATGTGCCATGCCGATACCTGTACCGATAACACCACCAGCTAAAGCTCCAGTGATGGCGCTGTTGATTGGCTGTCGGTCCTCTTTGTCCTTGAACAGGCTGGAACCTAGACCAAGTACTCCGCCGATGCCTGCACCCATAAGGCCTTTATGTAATGCAGTGGAATGTTTGCCTGCGTCCTGAAGAAAGGCTGTCTTCTCCAGCGCCTGCTGCGGAAGCCTTGGGGCGTAATACTGCAGAGCTACCGAACGCTCGGCGAGAGCGTTGATAGCGTCATCGATATTTCCATTAATCAGTGTCGAATTGGGTTGCATTTTGTGACAACTGTCTCTGATTGATTGGTTGTTGTTTAACGTCCTTGAGGCCCTTTTCAAGATTGGTCATCTCTTGGACTTCAAACGGCTCAATGTTGCCTGCCAGACGCTTAGCAAGCAAAGGTTGAATCGCAGCAGGCTGCACTGCGGCACGAGGTGCTAGCTGGGCGATCTCGTTGTAAGCGTTCAGTACTTGGTCTGGGTCGTACCCAGAAATAGGATTCTCGGAGTCAGACATCATACTGGATAGCATTGCTTCGGCTCTGATTCGTCGAAGCTCACTCTCGTGGTCAGGGTCGTCCAGTTTGAGCATGGTTTTCTGGTAGTAATCCTTTTCCCCCTGACCACCGAGTGTGTTGTCTAGCATTGATTTGGTGCCTGCTCCTACTGCTGATGCCCCCACAAGGTTGAAGAAAGCTCGCTTCTCTGACTCATCGTTGATCAACGAGATCGAGAAAGGCTGCTGACTCTGGTCCTGCGGGGGTAATGCGAAAGGGCGAAGAGCATCCTCTGCTACTTTGACATCCTCTTGTGTCTGCTGCAGTACAGCTCGGCACTCGTGGACATGTTCAGCAGATTTGATGGCATTCTCTACGAACGTAAACGGTTGTGCTTTGTGGTTGATTGGACGATCCCAAAAGACACGTGTATCGGCAGCTCGTTTTTCCCTTGGGAACTGAGCAGCCACGTGGTTCATGAGGGATCGACCGCGAGCACCGTGGTAAGTTTGTACGGCGTCGTCAACCACAGAAAACGGCATACGATCCATCGCTATTTTCTTGAAGTAGTTTGTCAGCAAACCGACATGGACTCTAACCATGTCGTTGGCGTGTGCCAGCTTGCTACGTTGCCCTTCGAAGCGGTGAGTCGCATCTCGGTGAGCAGACCAGGCTTTTCGCATTGCGAGATCGCTGGCATGCTTGTCGAGCATTTGTTGATGCTCAGAATCAACCGCAGGCTTGTGCCTATCACCAAGCAACCCTGTGATATCAAGGTGAGCAAGTTTTTCTTGTCCTGCGTCACGAATGAAGCTGGGCGGTAGTTCGTACTCTGCGGAGATACGCGCTGGCGTCGTGTAGTGATCCTTCGCCTGCTTAGTTGTACCGCCCCAGATGTTGTTATAGATATTGTCGTAGTCAGCCAACGAAAACGAAGCCAGTTTGTCCAGAATGCTGTCGTTCGCATGGAACTGTGCAACCTGACGTCCGTTGTTGTACGCACTGACGGCCGCTTTTACGAATCCAGGAGAGAGCTTATTGTCTCTCGCCACCTTCGTAATCGCATTATCAGGCGACATGTTGTCATTGTCGACATAATCAACTGCAGTCTTAACCGCTGTAAGCAGCGACTGTTCTTCAGTTGGGCTAAGCGTTTGCATCCTTGCCCTCCTTCTTCAGGTACTCGCGGGAATCGATGTTGATGCCAGGGA
>JBDNFH010000010.1:0-5369 GCA_041689915.1 Candidatus Nanopelagicales bacterium
AGGTCAGCAGTCGCGTAGTACGGCCGGTTCCGGCATCCCCTCCAGCGAACCCTGTTTCATACACAGTCAGCCACAATCTCATTGAATTTCCGACGAATTGCCGCAAAGAAAATGCCCTGCGAACAGGGCCTTTTGGTCACTGCTTGAGGAGGTCTGAGTCTGCACGTCATCCTCGTTGCTCACGCCGAAGTCAGTAGCGTTTAAGGCCCGTTAAATACTCCAGAACATATCAAAATAATATGTTCTGGAGTACTGTGGCTCACATGCTTCCTAAAAACATCACGGCTGCACCCCTCCGAACCGTGCGTCCTCGGGACCTTGATGACGTCTACACCCAGCCGTCACTTCAGTTGAACCGTTGGGTCCGTCAAGGAGAGATGAACAAATTGGCACGCGGGGTCTACTACGCGTTGCCAGACGACGTGACGCCTCCTTGGCGGCCGACAATGGAGGCTGCGGCCGCGGCAGTCGCCACCGCGTTCTTCGGCCCGGGGGTTCCCGTGCTGATGCATGTAACCGCGGCGCGCCTGCACGGGGCTGTGCCGCGAGCGATCGCCGTCGGCATCGTCGCTGTCCCGCGTCAGGAGAAGCCAATGAAGCTGACAGACCGCGACCACGGCAGGGTGCTGTTCGTTAAACGTGATGTGGCAGCCCTGGATGCCATGTTGATGCCGACCGAGTTAGGGGATGTGTTGGTTACGACACCCGAGCAGACGGTTCTCGATCTAGCCAAGCGTCCCCATCTCGCCGCTGACCCCGGCCAGACACATGAGGCGATTCGACAGCTTCTCACCCGAATCGACGCAAGGAAACTCGAGGACCTTGCTCGCCAGCAGCGCGGACTCAAAGCAATGGCCGAATTGTTGCACCTTGAGGCCGACTATCGAGGAAGCAATGTCAGAACCTGAAGCGATGAATGAACGAGCCTCGTTTGAGGCCGCGTAGTCCGGCCATGGCGATTGGCTGGCAGCAGCAGCCGAATTTGCCGCAACTCTCCGGACGGGAACGCGTCGATGCGCACATTCACGTCAAGGCTCAACATGGTAAGCCCGACTTTCGTCAAGCAGGGCTGCAAGTGCTCGGGCGTCATAGAGATCGATGCAGGGGAGAGTACCTCCGGATTCGCTCGCCACAGGTAGCGGCTGCAGTGGTAGCTCCAGAGCCTCTGCATCAAGTGCACACCTCAGCGCCTCCTCGATAACGGAGGTGACACTGCAGCCTCGCTCAGCGGCAGTGTCCTTCGCGCAATGATAGAGGCGATCATCAATGTCGAGCGTAATTCTCATCCTCGCACAATAACATTTAGGTTCCGCAAAAATATGAATTCTTACGCATGGGGTTAATCGCTTGGGCGCCGTCGAAACGTGCCAAGTCTACCGCATGCAAGTAATTGTTCTCGACAAGTTCGGACTCCTCGCAGCGAGCGGGATCAAGGCGGCTCCACTTCAGAACAAACAGGTGACACACTGAGCCCATGTCCAAGAGCAACGAAAATCCCCAGTCTGACGCCGATGACCAGCGCGCCAAATTTAAAGCTGCCCTTGAGGCGAAGAAAAACAAGCCCGGCCACGCGGGATCGCATCCCGATGCAGCCGGCGGACCAGTGAAAGACAACTCCGGCCGCTCGGGCGGCAAGCGCGAGTTCCGCCGTAAGAGTGGCGGCTGAGAACACCGCAATGCGCGAAGCACGAAACCCACTGATCGTCCGCTATGGCTGGAATCGAATCAGTGGGCTGCAACTAGCTCTGGCATGTGTGAATACTTGATTTATGCGCAGGGATTAATCCAGCGGACGCCGTCAAAACGAGCAAAGTCTGCATCTTGGGAGTAGATGGTGCCGCCATTTTCAACCGCCAATGCTGCCAAGTGAATATCGGGCGTGAGGTCACCGCCACGGCCAGCACCTGACATCAGCCTTTCCATGAGGTGTAAGTGATCTGGTCCCGGCGCCAGTGTCAACGTGATGGGAGCGGCCAACCAGAGGCGAACGTCGTTGACCGCGAGTTCAAATGACTGCGGCTTTGGCATTATTCGCGGATGAGTGGTGACTCGCAGGTATCCCGTGATCACCGACCAGCCAAAACCAATATGTTCGGTGCCATTAAGGGATGCCGACCACCATTTCCATGCTTGTTTATGATGAATGCTCTCGGTATTCATGGCGTGCACAAGCAGGTTAACGTCAGGAACGATCACGTGGCGACCTAAAACTTTCGATGAGGTTCGCGTCATTCAAACTCTCTACTAGGGATAGGGCCTGGGTGAGGTCCACGGTGGGCTTGCCCATCGATCGTGGTTGTGGCAACTCAAGGGCACCTGAAGGTTCCTTTGCGACCAGGCCCCGCCGGATGGATTGGTTGACGGCATCTCGGAAGGTAAGCCCGGACTCCTTCGTAAATTTCTTGAGCAGCATGGCTACATCATCATCGAGGGTGAGGGTTGTTCGCATCCCCTCAATATACCTTTTGTGCACACTGACATCAAGTCCTGATGTCTTGATGCCTTAGTTGGCTTGATCTTTAGTCGTGTGATAAAAAACCCCGTGCATTCTCGGCGGATTTCGGGGTCATTTTGCTACATGTCAACGCTGCCTTACAACAGCTCAGAGGTGCGGCCTTGCGCTAGCGGTGATGGCGCTCAACGAGCTGGCGCAGTCGTTCGCTTAGGACAGGCCCAATCGTCCACAAGCGGGGACTGCATAGAAAATAGCCCTCCAAATGCACGGGATCAGGCCGTAACTTAATCTACGGTACGGTAGATAACGGAACGGTAGACTATCTTTTGGGCACGGATGTCGAATCGAGCAAGGTCAAGTTTGGACGTTGTGCCGCGGCTGAACAGCATCAGGTCCGTGTCCTTCGTCATCCTCGTGCCCGCCTGCCGAAGTGACGGGATCTTGTACTCGTCGAGGTCATTCAGGTAGCCAAGGTCCATCCGCGAGTTCCGCCACCACGCCTCCTCGACGACGCTCACAACTCCGCGGGTCGTGCCCACGATGTCGATCTCCTCCGTGCTACGCGTGCCGTCCTTGCGGTACGCATTCAACGACAGTCCCCACCCCATGCGCCGACCTTCGTCGCGCGAGTCTTAGCCCGCACCCACTGACGACAGAAAGCCTCGAACTCCGGTGCCACGTGATCGTTGAACTCGGGGGCGATCTCGTTGTCGTATAGCTGCCGGCCTGACAGCCCGGACTCTAGGTCGGCCTGGAAGCCGAACACGGAGCGGAACCAGAAGCGCAGGATGGAGTTGGAAATGAGATGGTCGGGCTAGCGACACCCCTGCCAGAATCTAGGACTTCCCTGCAGTATTCTGTATCGTAATGCTGCAGCAACTTGTATGGGTGTGTGAGGAGGAATCATGAGCAGGCCCGAGTCAGGACGTGCGCACTCGCACACTCTTCGTGCCCGAGCAATGGCGAAGGTCTGCCGGAGCAGCGAGAGGTTTTGGAAGTTCTCGGATCTGCCTGGATCTGCCTCCACCGCGCAGCACGTGCTTGCGGACCTGGCCGATCAAGGGGAACTACGCCGGGTTCGTAAGGGGCTGTATTGGCGTGGACTGAACACTCCCCTAGGCATGAGTGTTCCTTCCGCTGAGCAACTCACCGCTGAGCTGGCGGGCACCCGTGGCGTCGGCCCTGCCGGGCTTTCTGCGTCGAACATGCTTCGACTGTCAACTCAGGTTCCGAGGTATTCCGTCGTGGCTGTTCCGGGGCGACCACCGGAGTCGGCGGGGGCGCTCAAGTTCGTGTCTCGCGCAGCGCGTAAGGCTCGCGCAACTGCCCGGCTCCAAGCACGCGATATCGCCGTCCTGGAGACGCTTGAGGACTGGGAGCATGTCGTCGAGGTCCCCTGGGAAGATGCCTGGAATCAACTCACGACGCTGCTTGAACGCGACAGCGATCTCGCCGAGCGGCTGGCTCGAGCCTCGGTGACAGAGCCAGCTGTGGTTCGTGTGCGCTTGTCAGCGTTGCTTTCCAACGCTGGCCGGGACGTTCTGGCGCGTATGGTCCCCCATGTCGATCCCCGAACGCGCCAGCTTGCCTTGGAGAGTCTGGCCGTCGCGTGACGGTCTCCGCAGCGGCGGCAAGCGCCGGAAATTGGAGACGCAACGATGAGCGAGCGTTCAACGCAACGGTCGTGCTAGCAGCCGCCAACTTGGATATATCCGCACTTGCCGTCGAAAAGGATTACTGGGTTTGCGAGGCGCTGCGCGCGATCGAGACCGCCTTCCCACAAAGGGCGGTATTCAAAGGCGGCACCAGCCTGGAGAAGATGGGAATTGTCCAGCGATTCTCCGAGGATCTCGACGTAATGGTCGTCGGTGACATCGGCCGCAGCAGCGCAGCACCCAGCCTTCTAAAGGCCATGTTCAAAGCTGCAGCCGATGTAACCGGCGGTACGTTTACGAACGTCATTTCCGGTGGAAAGAAGGAGACGTATTGGCGTAAGGGCGATCTGGAGTTTCCGGCGTTCAACTCGGTCGATCGTGACACTGCGCTCGCGGATCCGAACTCGATCCTGCTGGAACTCGGGCAGAGCACCGGATTCAATCCATTCGTAGACCGGGAAGTTACCTCGCTCTTGTCACGCGCGCTGAGCGATCGCATCGATACGACTTCGTTCGACGACCTGCGTCCCTTTTCTATGCAGATGCTGCACCCAGGACGCACGCTCATTGAGAAGCTCCTGCGCGTCAATACGTTTGCGACGATGTCGGATAACCGTCGCAAACCGGAATACTGGACCCGCATCGGCCGGCAGTACTACGACCTTTGGGCCCTCCTCGACCAGCCGCAGGTTCTCGAATTTCTTGGCGATCGCGATGAGGTCAACGCGATCGCCAAGAACTGCATCGAAGAATCCATACGCTTCGGCGGGGACGAACCGATTCCTACCGGCGGCTTTGCACGCAGCCCAGCGTTTGACCCCGTAGGCAAATTGACGCCGCGGTTGCGTCGAGAGCATGAGTTGACGATGATCGAGCTCTACTACGGGCCGGTTCCGGGGCCGTCATTTGACGAGGTCCTCGTACGGGTCCACGATCACGGCGACTTGCTAGCAATCTCGTCTGACGGCTAAGTAGACGAGCGCTCCTTCGCCTACTTACGACACTACACACAAATGGGCGCGAAGAGCACGAACCCCCAAACGCGTCACGCTGGCGGGGCGGCATGTTTGCACGACAACAAGCCCGATTTCCTCAGATTCGCTGAGGAAACCGGGCTACTTGTGGAGATGCCGGGAATCGAACCCGGGTCCGTGCAGGATTTTTCCGTCCTTCTACGTGTGTAGCTGCGCTATCGCTTTCTCGGCCCCCGCACTACGTGCAGCACTTTACGGTGGCAGCCCAGTTACTGTTTGGTTTTC
>JBDNFH010000011.1:0-9443 GCA_041689915.1 Candidatus Nanopelagicales bacterium
GCGCGGCATGGCGTAAAGGCCCTCTGGTAGCAATAGGTGCGGATCAGAACGGCGAGGCAGAACAACGTCACCTGTGAGACCGAGTTCGTCGATCAGGCTTCGCGTCTCCGGCCGGGTAACAGAATATGCCTCCGCGCCGGTATCGATTGCGACGCCGACCAGAGTCGAAGCACGCACTGCACCACCGAAACGGTCGGAGGCCTCGAGCACCGTGACGCGGTGCCCCTCAAGGGCTAGTTGGCGCGCTGCCACCAGGCCGGCGACCCCACCGCCGACCACCACGACCATGCGTGCCACGATCACCCCTCTTCGTGGACCAGTTCCACGAGTCGGGTCAAGACGTTTGGATCGGTGTCCTTGGGCACACCGTGACCCAGGTTGACTACATGGGCCGGGGCGGCTAGTCCGCGGCGCAGAACATCTCGGGTGTGGTCGGCGAGGACGTCCCAGTCGGCAGTAAGCAGATCCGGATTGATGTTCCCCTGCAGCGGTGTGCGGCCGCCAAGTAGCTCGTTTGCCACGTCAAGGGGGGTCTGCTGGTCGACGCCCATGACGGTCGCGCCGACATCACGCATCGCCACGAGCAGATCCTGTGTTCGGGTGCCGAAGTGGACGCGCGGAACCGGGAGGTCGCTCACAGCATCCATGACCGCCATCGAGTAGGGCGCGGCGAAAGCCTGATATTCGTCGAGGGTCAGCGCTCCTGCCCAAGAGTCGAATAGTTGCACGGCGCTGGCCCCCGCCATCGCCTGTGCGCGTAGGAAGGTGCCCGTGACTCCGGCAGTCCAAGTGAGCAGGGCCTCCCATGACTCCGGGTCGTCGTGCATCATTGCCTTGGTGTGCACGTAGTCGCGCGATGGCCGACCCTCGATCAAGTAGGACGCCAAGGTAAAGGGGGCACCTGCGAATCCGATAAGGGGTGTAGCGCCGAGTTCGGCCGTTAACATGCCAACGGCTGTGACAATTGGCTCGAGCGCCCCAGCTTCCAGAGTTCGCAGCCGCCCGATGTCCGCGCGGGTACGCACGGCGGAACCCATGACTGGCCCCACCCCGGCGACGATGTCGACGTCCACGCCGGCAAGTTTGAGGGGCACAACAATGTCACTGAAGAGGATCGCGGCGTCGACGTGGTGTCGGTTAACCGGCTGCAGGGTGAACTCGGTCACGAGCTCAGGGCGAAGGCAGGACTCGAGCATGGGTATGCCAGTCCGGAGAGCGCGGTATTCCGGCAGGGATCGCCCCGCCTGACGCATCATCCAGATGGGGCGGTGTTCCGGTCGGATCCCAAGGTACGCCTGCACGACTGGGGAGTCTGCGGTTCTCCCGTCGACCAGCGGGTGCGTTGTCGGCAGCGGCGATTCATTGTTCATATCATGAATCTATCCAAGGCATGCGATGTTTCGAGCAGCGCGTAAGATTATTAACTATGGTCATGGTGCTGGTCGGGACGAGTCATCAGGACGTAACCCTCGATGAACTTGATCGGATTGCCGCCGCAGGGCAGGGGCTTGCCCAACGCCTGCTGGAGTCGGGAAACGACATCGACGGTGCCATCGTGTTGTCAACGTGCAACCGCTTCGAGATTTATCTTGACCTTCAACGCTTCCACGACGCCGTAGAAGCCACGACCGACACCGTCGCCGAGATCGCCGGGCTCGAAAAGGACTTTGTCGCGGATTCGATGCACGTGATCGTCGGCACTTCGGTCGCACAGCACCTGTTCTCCGTCGCCTCTGGGTTGGAGTCGATGGTCGTCGGAGAGGATGAGATCGCCGGCCAGGTTCGGGAGGCCCTCGCCACCGCGCAACGAGAGGGAACCACGACGCCTTCGCTCGAGCGTCTCCTTCAGCGCGCCCGCACGACGTCAAAGTCGGTGACCAGTTCGACCGGTCTGGGTGTGGCCGGCCGCTCTATCGTGAGCGTGGGGCTCGACATTGTCGAGCAGCGTCACGGGCACGTCGCCGGCAACCGGGCACTCGTCCTCGGAACCGGCTCTTACGCCCGCGTTGTCGTTGCAGCCCTTGCTCGCCGCGGTTGCACAGACATCGGTGTCTTCTCTTCCTCCGGCCGTGCCGTGCACTTTGCGCAGTCGCACGATGTGAAGTCAGTAGAGCTGGACGATCTCGCCGCCTTTCTCGGGAGTGCCAACGTCGTGGCCGCGTGCAGCGGCGCTCCTCACCCCCTGATCGACCGCCCACTCATCGAGGCCTCCGGCGCCGCTCGCAACCGGATCCTCCCGATCATGGACCTCGCGCTGTCACCCGACGTCGCACCTGACGTCCGAGGCATGCCCAATATCGACCTCGTCGATTTGAATGTCATTCGCGAGTTCGCCCCTCGCGAGCACTCGTCAGCCATCCTCGAGGCGCAAGATATTGTCCTGACCTCCGTCCGCTCCTTTGAGGAGCTTGAGTCCGGTCGCAGCGCAGACCACGCCATTATCGCGATGCGCTCGCACGTGATGAACATCATCAGCGAGGAGATCGAACGCATCCGGCGCCGCGTCGACCCGGACACTGCGGAGGAAGTAGCCAAGTCACTCAATCGGGTCTCTAACGCGATCCTGCACACTCCGTCGGTCCGCGCGCAGGAGCTGGCCCGGACCGGCAACTTCGCCGAGTACAGAAGGGCTATGCACACGCTATTCGGAATCGATTTGGACGCTGTCGAACGTGACTAAGCCGATCCGGCTTGGTACCCGCGCGAGCAAGTTGGCGCGGACCCAGTCGGGGATTGTCGGCGCTGCCCTTTCCGAAGTAGCGCAGCGTCCATGGCTCGAAGTCCTTGTCCGCACGCTTGGCGACGACACCAGCAAGTCGCTGGACCAGCCCGGTACGTCGGGCTTGTTCGTCTCCGCCCTTAGGCGCGCTCTCCTAGCCGGCGAGGTCGACGTGATCGTTCACTCGTTTAAGGACCTCCCCAGTGCACCGGAGCCGGGCGTCGTTCTTGCTGCCGTGCCGGTTCGAGCCGACTCACGTGATGCGCTGGTGAGCCGTGACGGACTCCACCTCGCGGACCTGCCGGCCGGGTCGGTCATCGGTACTTCGTCCCCACGCCGGGAAGCCGCTTTGAAACGGTTGCGTCCTGATCTTGCGTTTTCCCCCATTCGCGGGAACGTGGAAACCCGAATTAGCCGAGTGCGCGAGGGCCAGTTCGCAGCCACGGTCCTCGCGGTAGCAGGCCTCACCCGAATCGGCCGCACGATAGAGATCTCTGAGATTCTTGATGACCTCCTCCCGGCACCAGCGCAGGGAGCGCTCGCGGTCGAGTGCCGGGAGGATGACACAGAGATGTTGTCCCTGGTGTCGACTCTCAACAACACGGAAGCCCGACTGGTGACGGCAGCCGAGCGCTACGTCCTGGTGGGCATCAACGCCGACTGCACGACCGCCGTGGCCGCCTTGGCTTCCTACGAGGGAGGGAAGTTGCGCTTGCGAGCGGAGTTGACACTCAATGGCCGTCACACGAGCGCAGATCTCACCCAGGACTGCGCGCCGGAGGACCTGGCTCGGGCCCGGTCCCTCGGACTACGTGCATCGGCGCTGCTGGCGGGAAGCGATCGCCCGGTCCTGCTGATCCGATCCGAGAGTAACGAGTCCGACGCCGAGAGCCTTGGCAAGTACGGCATCGCCAGTATCACTGAGCCTTATGTGCGCATCACGCCTTTGCTGGGTGATCCTGACGCAGGCGTCCTTCTGGAGTTGCTGCAGACCAGTGCCGCCGACCTTAACCTGGCGCGAAGTACCTGGCTTGTGGCAACGTCGCCGATGACGGTTCCGTCATGGTGCGCTGCCGCTGGACGGGCCGATCTGTCCGACGCTATCGCTAAGGCGGTCGCGGCTGGCGTTCGCGCAGCCGCCACCGGAGAACGCACGGCCGCTACTTTGCGCGATCTCGGGTTCCCCGAGGTTCGCGTTCCGCAGGAGGCCTCTGCACGTGGACTCGTCGCCGACCTGGCCAGCGTCGCTCCCGGCCGGGCCCTGTTCCCGCATGGCAATCTCGCGCTGCGGACACTGCCCGACGGCTTGCGCGAACTCGGCTGGGAAGTGGAGGAGGGGGTGGTCTACCGCACGGAGACCGTTGCCGAGTGCCCGGCCAGCGCCGACATGATTGAACGGTCCGAGGTCTCGGTCGTTGTCGTCCGGTCACCGAGCGCTGTGCGTGCCCTCGTCGCCCACGCGCGGGTGCCGGCCTCGGTTCCCGTTGTCTGTGCGGGGCAAACTACGGCAGAAGCCGCCATCGGTGCGGGCCTGACTGTTGCTGCTGTGGCTGCCTCCCCCGCACCCGCGGATGTAGCTCGCGCCGTTTCAGGCCTGCTCGGCTCGGCCGGCAGTGCGTGATGAACCGCACCACCGCGCTAGGTGCCTTGTTGATTTGTCTGCTGCTCGCAGCCCTCGACCAGACCGCCGTCGCGACGGCTCTGCCGACCATCAGCACGGACCTGGGCACCAGCGCCGCACTCAGCTGGGTGATGTCCGCCTACCTGCTCACCGCCGCGGTGAGCACCCCGGTATGGGGCAAGCTCTCCGACCTCCACGGTCGGCGGCCACTGCTGCAGGTCGCGGTGGTCCTGTTCGTCGTCGGCTCGGTGTGGGCAGGGTTCGCGTCCGACCTCGTTGGTCTTGTCTTGGCACGAGCCCTACAGGGTGTTGGGGGTGGCGGCATGGTCGTTTTGGTGTTCGCAGCGGTCGCCGATCTGGTGAGCCCGCGCGAGCGCGGCCGGTTCGTGGGCCTGTTCGGTGCCGCCTTCGGGCTGGCCAGTGTGCTGGGTCCGCTCGTGGGGGGCGCCCTCACCCAAGCCGCGTCCTGGCGTTGGATCTTCTTTCTCAACATCCCGCTGGGTCTGCTCGCACTGCTAGCAATCACCCTCATGCTGCGTCTGCCTCGGCCGGCCGGTACCGCCCGGATCGACTGGCTCGGGGCAATGCTTCTGGTTGCAGCGGTGGGTGGAGTGATGTTGGGCTTGCTCAGTGCCGACCCCGCGAGCGGATGGCCGGCCGCGAGCACGGTCGCGCTGATTGGCGTGGGGCTCATGGCAACGGTCGCTCTCCTCCGGGTTGAACGGCGGTCGGTGGAGCCCCTCCTTCCCCTACGGGTCGTCAATCACCCGGTGGTGCGCATCACCGCAAGCCTCGGGCTGATCGTCGGACTCGTCACCATCGTCACCATCATCTACGCGCCCGCCTACCTGCAGGGAGTTCTCGGGGCCACGCCTGCGGCATCCGGAGTGCAGCTGCTGCCCTTCGTCGGCGGCACGCTGGTCGCCTCGGTCCTGGTTGGACGGCTGGTCAGTCTCTCGGGCACCTACCGGACCTACCCGATCGTCGGCGCCGTCACCGCAACACTTGGAATGCTGGCACTTTCCCGGCTCGGCGTTGACACGCCCTACGTCGTGGCCGCCATCGGACTCACCCTGGTTGGGGTTGGGGTTGGAGCCATCATCCCGGTGCTGACCGTGGCCGCGCAGAGTGCCGTGGCACCGCGAGACATTGGCGTCGTGACAAGCACTTCCTCGTTGGCCCGGTTGCTCGGAAGCACGCTTGGGGCCACCGCATTCGGACTGATCTGGGGGCTCACCCTGGCATCGACACCCGGCTCGAGCCCCAGCAGCACGCCTTCGGCAGAGTCGGTGGCCAACGCGACACAGACCACGTTCCTGGCCGCCTCGCTCGTAATGGCCGTTGCCGTCCTTATATCACTGCGACTACCTACCGTGCATCTTCGTTCCACACTTAATGCCGATTCGAGCGATGCCCCCTGATTCGACGGGATCTCAACGAGCCAGAGAAAGACGAGAATCGCTGGTACTCCTGAGATTCACTTATTTACATGAGGGTGAGAACGTGCGTTTTAACGTGTAGGTCGCTGGGCTTAGAGAAAGTCGGGCTGAGCCCTTACCCGGCCCTTTCACGCTGCGATCCGTGGCTTTTTTCGGACGGGCCTGGGTTTGGGGGAGAGTGTAGGTGGGCCGGAAAACGTTGCAATCACTTGGTATTTTGTTGTTAGCGGTGTGATCGGGAAGGCTTTTAATCCAGAGGTTCGGGTTTAAGATCTCTGCTCACACATATTTTCAGGGAGCGGTTCAATCCAGTTTTTAACGGCTAATCCTCACTTGTGTCCTAGTAATTCCGCTATCCTGAAGTTATGGGGATTTGGTTCGTTCCGCTTACTTTAGTTTTGGGTTGGATCTTTGCCATATTGAATTGGGCAA
Organism: Candidatus Nanopelagicales bacterium; assembly: GCA_041689915.1. Taxonomy (GTDB): domain Bacteria; phylum Actinomycetota; class Actinomycetes; order S36-B12; family S36-B12; genus UBA4592. The sequence goes on from JBDNFH010000011.1 coordinate 6,212, forward strand.
CGCCATGGGGTGCAACCGATCCAACATTTAGCGAAAATGCACTGGCCTGGATGTTTTTCTTGCCCGCTGGCGTCATGTTCATCACTAGCGGGTTCATGCACACGGTTCTTGCGAAGTCGACCGCCAAGAACATTGGCTGGGTCTCCAATGGATTCCAAAAAGAAATTGGATTTGTCTGTTGGGGAATTGGTGTTGCCGGACTCGTCGCTTCGGGCATGGGAACAGATGCGTGGATCGTGCTGTCAATTGTGATCAGCTTCTTCCTCTTATTGGCCGCCGCCCAACACGTTGTTGAGATTGTGAAAGAAAAAAATTATACACCCGGTAACACAATTATTTTGATCTATGACATTGGGCTTCCCATTTCACTGTGGGCATTGCTGCTGTCCAATGGCAGCGTAGGTAGTTGAAGCATGCCACCGCTGGTAACTGACTCAGAGATTCAATCTTTTCTCGGTCAAAATAAGAACTGGTCCGAAAATGGAAGTGTCTTAACGTCAGAGATCACAGCACCAAGTTTTCTAGCTGCCATTGACTTAGTCGACTCGGTTGCGGTGATTGCCGAAAGGCTTGATCACCATCCTGACATTGATATCCGCTGGAAAAAAGTGATATTTGTGCTGAGCACCCATTCCGCTGGTGGGATCACTGCTCTGGACTTCGAATTAGCCGATGCAATTGATTCTGCAGCCCAAGAGATGTTCGGGAGCTGAGGGGGTGGGTTCAAAAAATTATGACCGGCTGTGGAGGTCCGTATTGCGTACGACCACCGTCGTCCATCGAATTGTTAATTCATTAAGTGGTGGCCAGACTTGGCCGTCGTTTTCCCGGTGGTGCGCAGGTCGTTTGGATCACCACCCTTGGGCGTAAGAGTCGTGAGTGGCACAAGACCCCGCTGCTTTCGGTTCCTGACTCCGGTGGTTGGGGAATCGCCGGGTCCAATGCTGGTCAAGAGAAAATACCCGGTTGGGTGTTTAACGTCCGAGCACATGATCAAGGCCGCATTGAGATTGACGATGAAGTGAGTGAAGCGGTATTCACGGAAGTGCAGGGCGAAGACGCAGCACGAATCTATACAGCTCTAGGTGACGTGTGGTCGTCGTATCGAATGTATGAGCGCAATATTGGGCGAGATATTCCAGTGTTTCGAGTGAGCAAACTTTAAAAGACCTAAGCGTGGGTTGTGCTGCCAAGATTGAGGAACACAATTCCAATCGTGACGAGGCCCACACCCACCCAAGCAATGGGTTGGGCACCCGCTTTAAATGCAATGATTGAGATCAAGAATACAGTGACGGTGCCAATCCCAGCCCAAATGGCGTACGCCAACCCCAAGGGAATGCTCTTTACAGAGAAAGAGAGCATGACAAAGGCCACGGCGTATCCTCCTACTGACACGATCGTCCACCACATGTGAGAAAAACCGTTTGAAAGTTTAAGGGCTGTTGTCCCGAGGACTTCAAAAACAATTGCTATTCCAAGGAAAATCCATGCCATAGAATAAATGTACCATGTGGTACATTTTACTCAATGCCCAAGGTGAAGCAATTTAGGTCGGCGGACTTCTCACTTTCGAAGTCGACGCTTGTTAAAGCACTGAGTCAGCAATTGATCGAGGGTGGGGTGAACCAGTCCCTGCGACAGTTGGCAGCAGCGGTCGAAAGCAGCCACCGTGTGTTGCTCTATCACTTCAACAATCATGATCAACTTTTGCGAGAATGCTTGCTCTACGTGAACGAGGTTGTCGTTTCTCGTCTTGAATCAATTGATGTCCCTTCGACCTGCACGCCGCACGAATTAGGAAGGGTTATTGCCCGCGCTTCTCGTGGGATGGACATTTTCCGCGGTGGACTGTGGTTTGAAATCATTGCTCAAGCCGCGCGAGGTAATGAACCATTTACCGAGATTGCCCGCGAAATTGAGCTCAATTGGGTTGACGTATTAGTTGACCGTCTGGGATTAGAGCGAAAATCTGCACTTGGACTTATGGCAAGTACCGAAGGCCTTGCGGTACTCGATGCAGTCTTGGGTAGCGCAGCTTCTCGTTCGGCTAGTTTTTGATCTGGTCGAGCAAGAATGGATTCTCGTAAAGCTGACATCGTTCCGGCGGGTGCGAACAACATCCCATCAACGTGAAATTCGTTTCCAGCCTCAGGCAATGCTTATTCCCTGATGGATTCTTCACCAAAATTAGACCGCTTGCGAGGGAATTGAACTAGATAGGCATGATGTTCCGGTGGCCTCCCCCCAACAAGTGAATCTGCTCAGCTGTGAAAACGTTTCAAAAGCATTTGGTGATCGTCCGCTAATGAGCGATGTTTCCCTAGGTGTGAGTAAGGGGGAGCGAATTGGAGTCGTGGGTCGCAATGGGGCGGGCAAGAGCACTCTGCTTCGTGTTCTCGCCGGAGCCGAACCCCCCGATTCGGGTCGAGTGACGCGCGGCGCCAGTGTTGTGGTGGGCGAACTGGATCAGGTTGGAATCAGCGCGGACAACGCAACGATCCGCAGCCACGTCGTTGGTGATCGTGACGAGCATGAATGGGCGGGTGACGCTGCGGTGCGCGAGATCTTGACGGCACTGTTGGGTGGCTTTGATTCCGAGCACCTAGACCGCAGGATTTCGGATCTCTCTGGGGGCGAGGGGCGTCGGGCCTATTTAGCGGAGCAGTTAATCCGGGAAGTTGACGTACTTTTTCTTGATGAACCCACAAACCACCTTGATGTCGAAATTATTGCCTGGCTTGCGGCCCATCTGAAAAGCAGACCGAAGATTGCCATTGTCACCGTGACCCATGATCGATGGTTTCTCGACGAAGTCTGTGACCACATGTGGGAAGTTGTCGGTGGAAATGTCGAAGAATATGAAGGCGGTTATTCGGCCTTTGTTCTCGCCAAAGCTGAGCGCATGCGTCAAGAATCAGTGAGTGAAGCTCGCCGGCAGAACCTCATGCGCAAGGAACTTGCCTGGCTTCGGCGCGGGCCGCCAGCGCGAACTACTAAACCTCAGTTTCGCATTGACGCAGCCAATGAATTGATCGCTGCCGAACCACCACCTCGGAATGCCGTCGAGTTGTTGGAATTTGCGAGCGCTCGGTTAGGCAAGACTGTCTATGAACTTCACGACGCGAAAATTGGTTTCGAAACCAGAACCCTGATTAATCACATTACGTGGAATATCGGTCCGGGTGCTCGGATCGGAATCTTGGAACCCAACGGTGCCGGAAAAACTTCC
>JBDNFH010000012.1:0-17700 GCA_041689915.1 Candidatus Nanopelagicales bacterium
AGGTTGATTGCTTGCGCGAAGTTGAAATTCTCGGTGGAGTAGGTCACCTGCTTGTCGGCGCCGGGAATTGGGGCTTGTTCGTTGGTGGTGACCACGACTATTTCGAATTCTGTGTGAGTTTCCTGCTGCTTGAGTGTCTTAATCGCTTGGAATACGTATGGTTTCTTGGTTTTGTGATTGACGGTGAGGGCCGTGGGAATGATTACGGTGACTTTGGTTTTTAGAGTTGTGGGGTGAATCTCGTTGAGGCCTTGTACCGGACTTGGCTGGACGGTGCCGCCTCCGAATACGGTGTTGAGGTAGTCCTGTTGCGCTCGAGCAGCTGATTGTTGCGCCCAGGGTTTGGCTTCGATGCTGAGCGCGGTTGATTCACTCCACGCGCGCCAGTGATAGAGCGGTAAGGGTAAGTGAACTACTTGTGCTTGTGGCGACGCAAGTTGCGGGAGTAGGCGCAGGGCAAGATCAAAATCTTGGGCTCCATCCATTTCACTGCGAAGACCATTTACTTCCTTGACCATTTGGGTTTTCCAGATTGTGAAATGACAGAGATACATCTGCGTGAGGAGGAGTTCCGGGGAGAAGTCTGGTTTGCAATAGAGCCCAGAATGTTCGTTGCTGGGATTGATTTTGTCTTCGTCGGAATAAATTGCTTCAGGGTGATTGTTTACTTGGATTGATTTGCTGAACTCTTCAATACACCGAACATCAAGAGTGTCGTCATGGTCGAGCATGCCGAAGTATTCACCGGTCGCACGTTCCAGTCCCGCATTAATTGCTGCGGAGATCCCGCCGTTCGCGTTGTTCAGAATTAGGATCTGTGGGTTATTTGTTTCACCGATTTTGGTGAGGTAATCAATAACCTCTTGCTTGGTTGAACCGTCATTGCTAATGATTAGTTGCCAATTCGTAGCGGTTTGTTTGAGCACCGAGTTGACACATTGTTCGAGGAAGTCGCGTGGCGGGTTGTAGACCGGAATCACGATCGAAATTGTGGTGGGGAAAGTGACTGACCCTGGCGTGGTTTCAGCTGCTTGGGCTAACCATGCTTTGTACTGCTTGCCAATTTTTCGCTCATAAAGTTTCTTTTTAATAAACCTCTTGAGCTTTCCAAGCGGGCGTCTGATTGTTTTCATGTGATGGTGAAAGTGGTCGGGAGATCAACGAAACCTTGACCGATTTCACCACGGACACTACGAACAGGGAATTCCAGGACTTCATTCCAGTTGTCCAAAGTTTGGGTGCCAGTGTGGTCGAACACGTCGATATGAATTCGATAGCGGCCGGGAAGTAAAGGCGTGTTTTCCAAGGTTGCGATTACTTCATGGTCGCCGTCGATTGTGCCAAAATCAATTCCCTTCTTGTGATTACTAATCATGGCAACGAGTGGGCCCGATTCATGTTGAAAAGCGACCCGAACATTGGGCCCAAGTATCGGCGCAGTGGTGGTGAGTCCGATCTGAATCGCCATGGTGGTTCCGGTCTCCGCATGGCTGAGCGGCTGCTTTGTTACCGGGTCAATAATACTGGCGCTCTTGATTCGCAGTTCTCCCTCGACTACTTCTTCTGGGCTGCGGGTTGCGGTGATCTGACGACTGCGAGCAGATTCTTCAGTGTTCACTTTCTTCAGGTAGGCCGCAATGACTTCGGTCGTGGGGCCGGTTTGTTCAACGCATCCGTGATCAAGCCAGGTGATTTCGTCACACAGTCCCTCTAATGAACCTAAGCCGTGACTGACCACGACGATTGTCTTTCCGGCCTTGCGTAGTTTGGAAAGGTGATCAAAACACTTGCGCTGGAATTCCTCGTCCCCTACGGCGAGCACCTCGTCCACTAATAGGATTTCGGGGTTCATGTGAACGGCAACAGAGAACCCCAGGCGGACGTACATGCCGCTGGAGTAATGCTTTACCGGGTCGTTAATAAAGTCGCGAATACCGCTGAACTCAATGATTTCATCCGTTGCGGCATCGATTTCTTTTCTGGTCAGTCCAAGGATTGAACCGTTGAGGGCAATGTTTTCCCGACCGGTCATCTCCGGGTGAAAACCGGCACCGAGTTCAATCAGTGCAGCGAGGCGACCTCGCGCTGTGATTGTGCCTTCGGTCGGGCGGTAAATCCCACTAATCAACTTGAGCATGGTTGATTTACCCGAACCGTTGTGACCGACTAGTCCGTACACACTGCCTTTGGGAACCTTGAAACTCACGTCTTTGACTGCCCAAAACTCGTTGGTATTCTTGGCTTTCCCCCGGACCAACCGCTCTTTCAGGCTGGTGCGACGGTCGGATGCACGATTAAATTTTTTGCTGACATTGTGTACTTCTATCGCGTTCTTTGTGACCGATGAACTCGCGTTGCTGTTGGTCACAGGAGTTCTCCAATATCCTCGCTGGTGCGTTCAAAGACTTTAAAACCGATAGCAAATACAGCCGCTCCGAAAACAAGCAGTGCTGGGATTACCCACCACTCGGGTGCCTTAAGGGAATACATCACGTCATGCATGGGTAAGACAAACCAGGAGAGCGGATTCGCCATCACAATGCTTTTGAGCCAACTCGCGCTTCCCTCAATTACACTGATCGGATAAAGGATCGGGGTGAGGAAATAGAGGGCTCCCAGGGCGACGGTGACCATGTATTGCACATCACCGAAACGCGCGTTCAAGATCGACAGAATCAGGCCAACTCCTTGGGCGAACAGCGCCATGGCGATCAGGATCGGGATGGCCAGGATCCAGGTCCACGAGACATTTAGCAGGACCAGGAAAAGTGCGATCAACACGACTAATTCGAGGATTACCTGAATGAACTGAACCAAAGATGCCCCGATAACCGGCGCCCAAGCTGGGAAATGCACTTTTCGTAAAAGCTCACCATTTGAGCGAAGCTGCGCCATGGAACCGACCACCAGGCCAGAGAACACGTTGAAGGTCACCATTCCGGTAAACAGGAAGGCCGCGAAGCTGGATTTATCGGGATTTGAACCAAGTGGCGGTGGGACGATCCGGAAAACCAGGGTGAAAACGGCGGTGTAGACCAGTAGGTTTGCCAGTGGCTGCACGAGGGACCAGCCCCAGCCCAGAGCGCTCTGCCGGTACCGCGTAGCAATCTCCCGCACAGCAAAGGCCCGGATGAGCGCGCGCTGCTGGTAAAGGGTGCGTAGCAATTGAATCTCCAAAGGTGTCAGGTTCCCATGCTAACGACAGGTAGTCTTAAGACGACAAACCATGGAGGTAAAAATGTTGAAAAAATCTGGCAGGTCCCGCGTGGGACATTTGGCTTTGGCCGCGAGCTTGACTCTCGGACTTGGCGTGGGGGCAACGGTTGTGACCGCAACCAGTGCTTCTGCAGCACAAGCCACCTTTATTGCTACACCCAATGGCATGGCGGGTGTGGAGCAGGAAATCGTGATTTTCGCACCTAGGCTACGCAATCAGGTGGTAATTCTTGGTTTCCAAATTAATGGAGTCGGTTCCTCACTTCAGACTACGATGGGTGCTACCGGCTACGGCTCTATCGCCTGGACACCCAGCATTGCTGGTTCGTGGACAATCAGTGGCCTTGGAAATGCAATCGCGGTTGGCTCGACCACCATCACGGTGGCTTTGTTGCCAACCCAAACAATCCTGATGGCACCCAATAACGTGCAGCAAGGTGTGGGTAACCCAATTATCGCTATTGTTTCAGCATCTGTAGGAACGTGGGCGCCTGAAGGCACCGTCACGGTTCGCAATGCGAATAACAATGTTGTTGCCTCCGGAACACTCACTCAGATTCCTGCTTCGCAAGCATCACAGGTCACCATGAGTTGGAAACCTGACGCCACCAGCAACTATGCACTCTTCGCAACTTTCACTCCAACGGATAATGCAAGTGGTTCATCTGTTGCGCCACTGTCCTCCCCATTTGTGAACTCAATTGTGACGGCTGTGGCACTTCGTTTCCCCCCAGCGCTTTACGTTGGTGAACCAACGGTGTTGGGCGCAGTTCTTGGTTCGGGTTTCCCTGCTGGCTCGGTCGCATTCACCATGAATGGCACCGGAATTACCGGTTCTATGGGAATTGCTGCGGAGAGCTTTGTGTCCACACAATGGACTCCCTCAACGGCCGGCGTTGTCACTATGGGAGTCAGCTATTCAGCTAATTCCCCTGGGCCAGGGGGCGCTCGCAGTGGTACCAGCGCCCAGTCGATCAATGTGTTGCCTGCTCGCACTCTAGATTCAATTACCACTCGTGCGTCAAATCTCGGGATCTGGAATCAAGGTTCACCTGAAGTTCTCGTTGCCGGTGGCAACACGGTCCTTTCAGGAGCCAGCGGTTCGGGTTCACCGGTAATCTTCTCCGAGAATGGTCCTTGCGTGATTGCCGGTGCAACCTTGACCGCGCTCTCCGCTGGACAATGCGTTATCACCGCGACCTCACCTGGCAATGCAACACTTAAGCCAGCAACGGAGACGTACGTGCTCAGTATCACCGCTCCGCCACGTAGGCCAGCTCGACGCTAATTAGTTCAATACACTGTTGTGGCTGTCACGAGAAATCGTGGCAGCCACACGTGTTTCTAGTTGCTTGCGCGACCTTTAAGTTTACGTAGCGGGGCAGTTACTTTCCACGAACGAGTATTGGTCAGGTAGTCAAGTTCCTGCCGCAACGCTTGCGCGGCGCTTTTATGCACCAGCACCTGGGCTTGTTGGTCACTGGCCTCAAGAATCACAAACGATCGAATGCCAAGAAAGCCTTCAATTGAATCAGTTGCATTAGTGACATTAAAACTGACCAATGCTCCTTCACCTTGAGCACCCACGCCCAAGTTCAGTTCAAGAACCGACCCTAAATACACCTCTTCGCTCTTTGGTCCGCCCGGACCTGTTGTTGCAACGGTGACAACACCTGGCATAGATCGGGTTGCAAGTAGGGCAATAAGTTCACCAGACACTGGGCGTTGAATTGTCAGGTCAATGCGGTTACCTGGTCGCACTTCGTAGCCCCAGGTTTGTGGTGAACCAAAATTTCCGCGTAATGCCGAATCCACAACCTGGTAGTCCTGTAGATCACGTTGCTGCTGCAGTAGTGGTGTGACACCGTGTTTGGCTTTGTGAACAAAGTATTGGTCAGCGTGACCAGCATCAGGTGCCGTCGGGTTAATGGCAAGGACATATTCCTTGCCTAAAGCAATTTCGGGGTACATGGCTTCCCTCACTGGTGTTGATTGAGCAATCTCGATTTCGTTAATTAACACACTGGCGACGTGATCCCACGTCACCGCTTGCATGGGTTGTTGCGTGATTTGTTGTTCGCGCTCGCGGCGATTTACTGTATTGAGCCCGTACTGCTCAACCGCGGTGACCAGGCTCGCCTGATTCTCCGATTCGAAATAGACAGCAAGGTCACCGCCGGCTTCCGGGAGTGAAGAATTATTGGCAACGATTGGCAATTTTGCGAACGCAAGGGACTCTGAGACGGGTAGCCCCCAGCCTTCGTAGCGGGAAGGGTAAATGGTGAATTCACAGTGTTCGTAAAAACTCGCGAGATCCGAGTCACTCACACTGGTACTGAGCACGCTTACTTTTCCACCCAGTCCACCTGTTGCGAGGTATTGATCAATGAATTCATTGCTATTCCAACCAAGGCGACCAACACACACTAAGTCAGGAACGTTCTCCGCGCCAAGTTTGTCGATTAATTCCTGCCAAGCATTAAAAGCTAATAGGTGATTCTTGCGCGACTCAATCGTTCCAACAAATAGAACGTATTTGCGCGGCCACGGGTTTTCCGTTGGTTGTCTTGGCGACAGGCCGCTGGGTAATCCGGTTACCCCACCACTGGGCGCGGGTAGTCCATGTTGGGAGCAGTAGTCAACAAAGTCGTTACGACTGGACTGGCTAATTGCGGGTACCCGGCTCGCAGTTGTCGCAATGAGGTGCAGGTATCGGTCGAAAAGTCGATTAACAGCGGCGGTGTGACCGGTTTCCATGACCGGGGTGAGGTCATAGAGCAAGGTGACTAGTCGAGCACCCCGTGCGTGCGCATCTCGTGCGGCCAACATCAACGAGTCAGCGATCCAGAGTGCACCAAGAAACACCAGTGTGGAATCGGCATTTAGTTCAATTGCGTTTGCCGTTTTTGCGCGGTTAAGGGTGAGTGTTGCTTGCTGGGCGAGTTCATCCCTGTTGGTGTTGGTGTTGGTGTTGCTGCGCACCCCGGTGGTGATCAGGTTTTGTTGTTCCTGCTCATTGAGTGCAATGAAGGCTCCACGGGTTCGGTCAAGGACAACCGCGTGCGCGTTGTTATCGGTAGCCAAAATCCGGGGGGTTGTTTCTACTACTACGCGTTGAACACCTGAAACGGATTCCTTGCGCTGCAAAAACTCAACCAGATCGGTGACATCAATATAGGTTGCCACCCGCGCCTCGCTCACTTATTTAGCCTACCGGTGAACAGCAATGCCAGATCCGCGCTGCGCTTAATGCTGCGACCAGCATTTCCCACGTGGTGGGTAACCCAATCTTTGGTGTTCCTGTCTTGTGCTTGGGTATCAAGGCCTACCTGCTGCTCGGGTGAGGTCCGGTAATTAATTACCGCTTCACTATCCAGCACTATTGCATTTTCACGGATTGCAGCAATACTCCACCAGCGGTCGTGTAGCCACCCGGCCGGAATAGTTGCTGGCAATCTACTTGGGCGAATAGCGCTAGCGCCACCGGTAGCAATTGAATGCTTCAGCGCGTAGGTGAACTGTTGACGTTTGGTGAGGCCACTCCAGTTGTCAGGCACGGGGAATGTAGAACGGAGTGTGTGATTGTCGGGTGTTGTCATTATATTTCCATCACTTGCCAGCATGGCTGCATTGGGAAAGGCTCGCATGATTTTGCTTTGGTGTTCAACCCGGTTGGGCAGCCAGGTGTCGTCGTGATCACCCAAGATCACAATTGCTCCGGGTGGGGCGTGGCGAACACCTTGTAGGAAATTTCCGGCAATGCGGGTGGAGAGATCTGTCGCAGTACTCGTTGACCTAATTGCAATGATTCCACGTTCGGAAAGAATGTTGCGGGTTGAATCCGTTGAGTTGTCATCGATAACTACTAGTTGATCAAGTGGCTGAGTTTGGCGGTCAACACTGTCCAGTAATTCGGCAAGAAATTCTTGGGAATTATGGGTAACGAGCACCCCGACAATTGGTACAAGTTCTTGGTTACTCATGAGCCCGCTAGTTTCTTGATCAAGCGTTCGTAGTCGTCCGTGACTTTATCCCACTGATAAAAATCGGAGATTCGTTTCCGGCCGGCTGCTGCGAAGGCTTCAAGTTGAGTTCGGTCAAGTGAACCAAATTGCGCTGCCAGTTCCTGGGCGTCAGACCAAAACAGTGCCAGTTCATTAGTGACTTCACGATTGAAAACACAATCGAATGCGAGCACAGGCGTCCCGCAACCCATTGCCCGCAACAGACTCGGATTGGTGCCACCAACGGAGTGACCGTGCAGATAAGTGCTGGCATTTCCATAGAGTTGATTGAGAAGGTCCTGGTCGTAGATCCCACCAAGCATTCGAATATCGCGATTGGGGTTGGTGTTAATTAAGTGTGTGATTTTTTCCTTATACCAATCAGCGTAAGGAGCACTCCCCACAATTACCAACGGCTGCGCATTATTGCTTCCAAGGTAGCCGTGGACCGCTTCAAAAATATGGTTCTCCGGTTCAATCCGGGCAACAATTAAGTTGTAGTTCCCTTTTCCTAGGTCGAGTTCGCCAAGGCGATCTGCTGGTGGATGTAAAACTTCGGCTCCGTAGGGAATCACCCAACAATCACGGCCGTACGTTTCCTTCACGTGGTCGGCGATCCCTTGGGCGTCAGCGATCACTTCTTGCGCTGCAGTGATCGCGCGCTTCTCGGCCCACGTGTAGTAGCGAGCACCCATACCGCGCCATTTTTCGCGCTTGGATTCCAAGCCATCAAGGTGAATTGCTGTAGGGATTTTCGCGAGCTTAAGTGGGGTGAGCAGCGGCGCATTGCCCGCATTAAGTAACAGAGCGACATCAGGTCGGTCTTTAGTGATCGCGTGGGCGGTGCTGAGAGCCGTGTGACTGAGGGTCTCGGCCATGCGGTGCTTGATCGCTGGAAGGTTCACTAACTTCATGCCCTGATACTCGGTAATCACCTGACCAGGGTTACGGCAGTACACGGTCACTTTGTAGCCACGTTGCACAAGGCGTTTTCCGATTTCCTCAACTGCTGTTTCAAATCCGCCATAGAGTGCGGGTACGCCGCGAGTACCCATCAGCGCAACCTTCACGGCTCCAATCTACTGATAGCCTCTCCTTATGCAGGTCACTCCACTATCCGTTCCGGGGGCGTGGAAATTCGAGCCGACTCTCAGGCCGGACGACCGAGGCGTCTTCCTCGAGTCTTTCAAGGCCAGCGTTTTCGAGGAATCGGTGGGACATTCCCTCGACTTGGCCCAAATGAATATTTCGGTATCGCGAACAGGGACTGTGCGCGGAGTTCATTTTGCCGATGTCCCTCCGGGTCAAGCCAAGTACGTTCAGTGTTTCTCCGGCCAGATTTTGGACATAGTTGTCGACATTCGGGTTGGCTCACCAACATTTGGTGAGTTTGCTGCGGTTGAGTTGGATTCACGGACTCGATGCGGGCTTTACCTCTCGGAAGGCCTGGGCCACGCATTTTGCGCATTGAGTGATTCGGCCACCGTTGGTTACCTGTGCTCGACCCCTTATTCCCCCAGCGGAGAACACAGCATTCATCCACTTGACCCTGAACTGAATCTTCCGTGGCCTGACGGTGAAGCGTCATTACTTTCACCAAAGGATGCGGAAGCTCCGACTTTGGCGCAAGCAGTCGCTTCCGGTTTGCTGCCTCAATTTTCCGATTGTGTTGATTGGACTTCCGGACTCAAGGCGTAACTCGCGCACCGGCTGTAATGATGTACTTTCACGGTCGTTCGTCTCGACTAGAAGTTATAGCCACCATTAAGTTTGATGTTGGGGTACGCCTTGGTATCCAGTTGCATTTTAGGTCCGTACTTCCAGGAGCCGGCCCACCACGCCAAAGCTAACTGCTGCAGGGCGTATTCCTCTTTACCGAGTTTGTAGGACTCCTCTTCATTTCCCTCGGCGTAAATGTGACCGTCATCCCAACGCAGTTGTAGAGCGCGGGTGTCACGTGCGTGGGCTGCTAAGAATTCACCAGCGCGGGTGTCCGGCGCCGAGTACACATTCGCAAAGCCGTCAACGCCGACAAATGTTGCTGGGCGGCGCACACCCCAACCAATTCCCATCGGGTAATAGATCTGGCCTAGTGGTTTGTACACCGTGCCACCGGGTGCTGCATAGGGTGGACTGCGGAAGTCAACAACACTGAGTGCTCGATAAACAATGTCGGCGTTGTAGAAAAAGGCCTCTGGTACTGGGATTCTTGCTGCTCGAAGAATCGTGGCGGCCCACCACAGGTGCTGCACATTTTGGGTGTAGTCGGGGTTCACGATTCCATGGTTGGTCACGGTGCCATCTTCATTTGCATTTGTTCCAGGAAGTCGCAAGGCAACGTTAATACCGTTGATTGATTGATTTTTAGTGAGATCACCGGGTCGACTAAAGGCGGCAAGACTCAGCGCAATCGCGCTCTCTTTCCAGATCTTGGCGTTCTTATGTTTGGGCATCATGGCAAGAGCAAGGGTTGGGGCGAGAAGATCCCACGAAACTTCATCCGCCTTCGAATCCCCCGGTGAAATTTCCGTTCCGACTCGATCGCGGAAATATCGTGGACCGCGGCGGGCCGCAGCATTAGCTTCACTTTCCACCATGGCAGCGACGTATCCACGTTCAGCTCGACTGAGTTTGTCCCAGAGCAACCAGCCCGCTTGACCCGCGGTAACCGCCCACAGCGTCGACTGCCACCTGCCACCCCAACCGCCTTGACTGGTCGACTGGTGCTGACATGCGATCGATCGGATCTGCCAGATTGCATAATCTTGAACGGTTTTTCGGCTGAGCCGGTCAAACTTTTTAAGTTTCGTGGTGGTGAGTAATGTCGCCGCGGCCAAGGCAGCATTCGCATTGCGGCGAATTGATTCCTCAGAAGTTTTGTTGGTACTAATCGGGTCGTAATAGGTACTACTCCATCTGTCTGCCAGGCGCTCTTTCCGATCATTGCGCACCAAGTAAGCAACACCGTCTTCTAAAGTTAGTCCGATCTCACGGTTACCTTCAATCGCCCTGGTGCCGTCCGGGGTGAGCGGCTTACTCACTTTCTTTGCGGCTTCAACTGTTCGCACCTGGCTCGTGCGGGTCTGGGTTGGGCACGCATCTTTGCCACCAACCCGTTGGCCCACCAGTGGTATTGATCCATTTGGCATGCTGAAAGTTGCCTTTGAGGTTTTCTTTACTTTCTTGAGGTTCTTAAGAAAGAACCAATCGCTACCCCGAACTAAGGCTGGTGTGTCCCGGCCGGTTGCATTCCAGTCCCCCGCGACCGCAATGTCGGTGGCCAGACCAAGAGTGAAAAAAGCGACTCCAGCTTGGAGTTCAGGGATAGCTTGGTAGGTAACTTTCTTGCCGAGCACCTTAGGTTTTGCAGTAACTCCCGTGAATCGAAGTTGGAATTGACCCCCTCGGTACACCCCGAGGTCTGTTTTGCCATCGCCATCCCAGTCGCCGGTAATGGGTTGGTCACCCATTTGGCCGAATTGATCATTGGCTTCGCCACCGGCGGTGAGTTGCCACAGCCAGGTTCCATTTCGGTAAATTCCACGATCAGCGCGCTTGTCGTTATCAATGTAGGCGGTAACGGGAATATCGCCAACTTCTCCACCGAAGTTACCCATGTTCTCCCATTCTGGAGAATCAACACTTGAGTTGGTGTAGAGCCACTCACCGTTCATGTATCGGCCTGGGCTTGCAACTCCATTTCCATCCCAATCCGCCATCAAGGCGATACCTTCACCTTTAGGCAAATCCATGCGGGTACGACTTGTTCCATCAAAGCCACCGGCCCAAGTGACCCAGATGCCACTTGTTGGATTACCGGCGGCCGGGATTGAACTCACTTGAGCCTTAGTGCGCTTTTTCGCATTCGCGGGACTAGTTGCAGTGAGCGGCAACAGGGTGATGATCAGTGAACCAACTGCAATAAGTGATGCAGATTTAGTGAAATTCACAGGCTACATTCCTCGCACATTGCATTAGAACTCATCGGGACCCTCGTTGACATAACTCGGGTGGGATCCTGCTTACCCGCCCACTGAGTGATCAAGTCACTGGAAACGCCACGGAAGGACAATGCGTTGACCTTCAAAGTCTGATCAATTCGTAAAGCAAACTCGACATAGTCCAGAGTCTTGTCGTCGTAGGGAAAGGGTGGCAAGCCTTCATAGAAAATTCGTTGATTGACACTCGTCACTCCGGTCAAGTTAGACATCCAGAGATTGACCAAGGTTCCCGAGCCGTCAAAAAGGAGCGGAGTGAAATTGGGGCTGGCTCCAGCGGCAACCGCACCTCGGATAATCGCCTCGCCAACGAGCGGGTCTTCAATTCCTGCCATACGTGCATTGGCAGCTTGGATGCCAGGGGCAAATGTGTAGCCTGCCGACATTCCCGTTGGTGTTACCCCTAAATAACCGTAAGCACCGACACTTATACATCCGGCGATTGCCATAACCCCAAGTTGCTTCGCATTTGACGCCTCACGCACCACCCGCATAGTGATTACTGCAGCCAGGGCAATTGCGATCGGCGCAAACACCAGCATTGCCGCGCTCAACGACTTGAGCACGTAATAGGAGGAAACCCGGCTTACATTCGATGCGTCCGTCGCCGGAATGAAAATGATTGCAACGATCGCCAACATAATTGCTGGAGCGCCAATCGAAATGGCAAGTGGCCAACGGCGCTTCCACAACATCAGGATCACAATCACGGCAAGCACTGGCGCCGCGATTCCCAATGCAATGTTGAAAGGCACCATCCCGGTTCCCACAGCACCAATGTCGGAACTCAGATCACTAGCGGTCGATCCGGGGCGGATAATCGCCTGAATTTGTTGATACGCGAGCACTACACCAAGGACCGCTGTCACCGCCATCCACAACAGTGCCCGGGCAGGCTTAAGTTTCCATAACGCGACCAAGACCACCACCCCCGCGGGAATAAGTGCGATGACCATCGGGGTCCACAAATTGATTACCGCAACGGTCGCAGCTGGAATCACAAACCAGCCGTAGTTCGCCGCACTGCGCATACTGCGTGCGCTGATGTAGCTCGCCGTTGCGATAACCGTTACTCCCAGCACAAAGTTGGTGAAACCCGCATTGAAGAAGAGTGCGGGGCTACCCAACAGCGCGAACATTCCCGTCGCAAACACAGCAAGAACGGATGCTTGCTTCGCATAGTTCTTTCCACTAAGACGCATGGCGAGGTCGCCTGCAATCCAGGCAAGGAACATCATGCACATGGCAAATGTCACGGCGGACCAAATAATGAATGGCCACAACAATCCGACCCGACTGAGGTCCGCAGATCCCACTACACGCTCACTGAGCGCCCACACGGTGCTATGGAGCGATGGGTACCACTGATTCCACGCTTCACTTCCGTCCACCGTTGTCCAGAAGCTACTCTGCTCGATATAGGTGTTAGCAAATGCGGTGAAGTGCCCTTGGTTATCCCAGCCAGAAAAATAAAGACCACTGAGCATTTCGAAGTCGTTGCGCCCAACGTAAGAGCCAAGAATCCACCCAGCGGTGCCGATAAAAAGTCCCAGCAGCATTACTTCCACCAGGGTTGGCGCGCTCACCGGCACGTAGCGCAATCGAGGAATCAGACGCAGTGCCAAAGTTCCCAGCAAAATTCCAGTCAACGTCAAGCGCGCTGTGACGGAGTCAATCGGCATGGAGCTAGCCCGTGGATAGATCACAGCAATGAGTGCCAAGATCACAATCGAAGAAATGACAAACCGCTCAATGCGCCCACGACCCCACGGTGGAACAATTGAGAGCAACACAATCGCGGCAATGAATCCCACAACAGGAACAAGGAAAATCAGTGCAATGGCTATCCCCGTGAGTCCCCCAAGAATCACCAGTAGTCGGTTACCTTTCATCGGCTAAAGCCTATTTCGGCTTTAACCGGACCAGACTGCACGGCGGACACTGTTGCCGTTGCTTCTGAAATCTTCATTCCGGGCTGGCGAATGGGATCGAAGCCCGCTGGCCCGGTTACTTGGAAGGTAATCACGGAGTTGGTGAATAGGGCCTGTACTTCAGCTTGCACTCGATAAGTCAACGTGCGCGCATCACCGCTGGCATCCCCGTTACTGAAGGTGCCGGCCGGTAATTCATAGGAGACAGAAACGGCACTCTGTCCACCTGGCGGCGTCCAACCCACGAGGCGAATTATTCGATGCCCAAAACCGTCATCAACCCAGCCGCCCCCAAGCTGTCGGTGACCCTTAAATGGTCGAACCGTAAAGCCAACCGGGTACGACGGCTTGAATTTCGTGGCCGAATCTGGGACATACAGCAGGTATGCGTTCTTGAGCCAAGAAGTTTCATATCCCACCCGTTCGGGCGGCCCCACGGGTCGATCCGCCGCGGTTGCATTAGTCAGCGTGAGTTGCTGGGTGACCCGAGCACTGCCGTTCGCTTCCAAGTTCACATTGACCAAAACATTGCGTTGCTGGAAAACGTCGACCTTACTTTGATTCCCATTCTGTGTGTATAGCGCAGACCAGTCACCTACGTTGGGATCAGAAACCATCCCGGCCGAATTACTCTGTAGTGCTAACCGCTCAAGAGCTGGGTCCTTCATGAACATTTGGAAATGTCGACCGGGTGCCGTACCTAATATTGCTTGACTAGCGCTAATCAAGTCACCACCGGAGAGGATCCGAGCTAATAACTGGTCAAGTAACGCTTGATTTGCTTCCTGACGTACAGCGGCATCTTCTTGACCAAAATCTTGATACGCATCAATCAACAGTATCTGGCCTATTTGCTCACCGGTCACTTCACCAAATACATCGGATTGAATCGGGCCGGTCGCATCCAACACCGCAGCGATTGCGGTGAGGTCAACCGTGACAACGCCATCAACTTCGGGGTAACTGGGTCCATCCCACGCTCCCGACCAAGCAGCCATCATTTCTTTTGCACTGTAGATGAAATTCGGGTGCGTATTGGTGACAACGAAAGGGTTACCACGCGGGTTTTGGGCAAAGAATGGGTTTAAAGATGGACCGAACCAATTCACCTTCGCATTGATCGGTGGAAACAATTGGGTACTGGTTTGACCCCTGATCGGAATGGAAACGCGCCCATTCTGAAACTCCACCATGACCAGTGAGAGTGGGGCTCCGCCGGAGGCTCGCATTTCCGCTTGGTTGCCGATTGCAATCAGGTACCTCTTGGTCCCATTCGCACCCAATGCATCCGGTAACACCGGAGTAATTTCATTCAGCGTGTTCACCCCAGATTGAATTGGCTCAGCTTCACGCAATGCACGGTCACGAATCCGGGAGAGTGGGTCAGAAAAAAATGTGGTCGCAACAATATTGCCTAAGTCCGTTACGGCATCGTCTACCTGTTGCTTTAGCTGTGCACTTTTTACCGGCAAAGTTTTCAAACGGGCTAGGTCGACTGCGCCATCGGAGAAAATTTTGGGGCCACCAGCTTTTCCAGATAAATCACCATATAGCTTGATCAGATCACCGGTAGCTTTCGAGATGTTATCGACCGCGGCTACGGCCAGGCGCCAGTTCCCTATCGCAACATCTATCCCGCGAATGTGCTCAATAAGGGCAACCTGGGAGGTGTCCACGGATTTGAGAATCATTACCGTACTGCGATCAGCTTGGTCGAACTCCACTTGCCCCGCTGCGTAGTCCCCACCGGCAAGGTTGTCAGCCGCATTTCCCAGGTGGTTCTGAAGACCAAATCCGCTCCAGGCTAAAGCACCCAGGGAAGCAAGCAGACCCATCTGTAACCAAAAAATGAATCCTGCCACGAGCGCGATCAGGGCTGCTAGACCCCACAACAAGGGTTTACGGGAAGACACCGCTTGAGTATATGCAACATGGGGACCAACTCCGGGCTGCTAGTAGGCTCCACGGCCGGTGAGGACTACTTTGACGGTCTTGGCCACGATCACGAGATCGAGGGCCGGGGACCAATGCTCGACGTAGTCCAGGTCCATCCGCATCCGCTCATCCCAGTCCACGGCTTTGCGCCCAGAGACCTGCCACAACCCGGTTAATCCCGGCTTGGTCAAGTGCCTGCGGTGATCCTCGTCTCCAAAGAGCGGGATTTCGTCGAGCAACACGGGGCGCGGGCCAACGAGTGACATGGTCCCACCGATTACATGCACGATCTGGGGCATCTCATCAATTGACCAGCGGCGCAGGAAATGACCAAATGGGGTGATGCGTGGGTCATTCAAATAACGCTCACTGATTCGATCGTCGGGGACACCAATTACTTGGTCGCGCTTTTCATCAGAGCCGACGTACATGGTGCGGAACTTCACGACATCAATTACTTCACCACCGCGACCAATGCGTTGGTGCTTGTAAAGGATCGAGCCGCGGCTTGAGAAGAAAGTACCTATCGCCGCAACCAGCATGAATGGTGCGAAAAGAATGAAAAGTAAAAGTCCAAACACAAGGTCGATTGCACGCTTGATTGCACGCTTGGGTCCGGTTAAATGCGGTTCGTCAAGGTGAATGAGTGGCAGGTCAGCCTGCATCCGCATAGTCACGCGCGGGCCGACAAAATCTCCAAGGGTAGGGGCAACAAGTAGGTCAATGCGGGGGCCTTCAAGCCTCCACGACAACCGCTTGATCAGATCCTGACCTTGGACGGGTGTTCCTGCAACCGCAACCGTGTCAACGTCATTTATTCCAATGCGTGCCATTACTTGATCAAGCCATTCATCAATCTGCACATCCGTGGAATCAACTTCAGATTCTTCAACAACGTCGACGACCGTGAAACCTGCAATTGGATCGCGATCAAGCATGTCAACGATCTCGCTTTGCCGATCCCCGGTGCCAATCACCATTGTTCGGTGAAGGTAATTGCCGTAACGGCGTTCATGTCGGAGCCAAGCACGCAGAATCCAACGATCCGCCAGCAGCAGGATCACACCCACAACAAATGTGATCAGGACAAATCCGCGGGAGAGATCGAGTTTGAGTGCGAAGGCAACAATGGCAACGGCGCCAAAAAGTCCGGCTGAGGCGGTAACCACTCGTTTGAATTCTTCTGAGCCAACACCAAGCACGCGGGTGTCATAGGCTCCTCGAACAACGAGCGCCACAATCCAAGAGGACACAACAACGAGGGCGAAGAAAACGTACGTTAAGTCAGACACATTCAGGTTATAAGGAATTGTCCAGCGAAGCACGAAACCGATCGTCGCAGCCGAAACAATTGCGGCCGAGTCCCACACGGCAGCGCGAGTTGCGTAGACGCGCAATGGATCGCGACGTTGAATGGGACGATCACTGTGATTACTCGGGGTGGCCCAACCCCCTTTAGTGTAGGCCTCTCGGGCTATCCGGCGCCAGGTTCCGGTGTCCGTCAGCGGATCAAAGGCATCTGTTGTCTGGTCTGCTCCACCTTCTTCAACCTGACTCACGCCCCTCACGGTATCAGTGGGCGGGTCTATTACCCGCAAGTTACTGAAGGTACACGCGAACGGGGACTTCAGAGAGGGTGATCTCACTGCCACCCGCGGCTTCCTGGCAGTTTGATAGCGGATCACATACCAATTGGGAGTTTTCCGGGGTCGTGTAGGGGACTTCGCCACTTTGAGCCCAAGCCACGATCCAACTCGCTCCAACAGCGCTGAAGTTACAGATCACGGAATTACCCGACTCTTGGCAGCCGTCGAAGGACGCCCCAACCACCCAGTTGTCAATCGTGAAGAAACCTTGTTCACCGTCTGAGCCGGGGAAGGCTTGAACTCCCAGAAGGTCGTACGACCCAAGTGACCAGATGTACCAGTAGGAACGCTCAATTCCATAACGTAAGTCGTCGATATAGGTACGAACCACAAAACCAGCTGCGCGAGCACCCGTGATTTCTTGTTTTGGTAAGTCACCTGGACCAGCTAGCCCGTAGTTCAATTCTGTATCCCACAGTGGAAGTTCAGGAGCTCCGGCGGCTACCAATACATCTTGTGCCATTTTGATTAATGCACCACGATCGACTGGATCACCGTCGGCTTTTGGGTAAGTGTGAATTGCGAATACGTCAACCGGCCAACCGAGCTTGCCGAGTTCCTCCAGATACGCTGAGTAAAATTTGTTAAATGGACCGCTAAGGCGCGTACTCGGTGACGATGCTATGACCAAAGCGGTTGGGTCTTTCGCCTTAATAATGTCGTAGGCCCGCTTGGTCATATCGGCCATTTCAGCTGGAGTGCCGTTGTAGAAGTTTTTTAGGTTTGCTTCATTCCAGATTTGATAGGAGCTGAATGAGTCTGCGTATCGGTCAACAACCGCATTAACCCAGTCATCCCAATCCGTCATGTTCTTTGGAGCACTTGCCGCACCCGGTTGCGGATAGTCAGCGTCATTTATTTCTTTTACAGCCCACTTCGGAGTAGTTCCGAGCACCATCATGATGTCGGTCATGCCTTTTGAGGCTGCATTCTCCAACAAGCCGTCAATGTTGCTCCACTTGAACTCACC
>JBDNFH010000013.1:0-18224 GCA_041689915.1 Candidatus Nanopelagicales bacterium
AAAAATGACACCGTGGGACTACCAACATGTTCGAACAGCATTGGGTCACGGTTCGGGTTTTGATTCCCCCGGCTTTCGAAATTTACGAAATAGCCTCAAGGGCCTAGTTGAAGGTGTGCAGGCTGCATTGGTGCGTGCAAGTCTTACTTTGGAAGAACTGTATTTGAGTGTTGAAGAGCATGAAGCTTTGTACTCCCTGGTGGAATTACTGGTTGATATTGACGAAGCCTTAATGATCTGGCGCAGTGTTCATGTGAAAGTGATTGAACGCACGATCGGTGGAACTGTTAGTGGGACCCAAGGAACTCCAGTTGAAGTGGTTCGGAATTTGCGCGACCGCTCGATCATGGATGAATTATGGGAGGTCCGGGTCGACTTAACGGGCAGGGCGGATAGGGAACTCGTCGGCGATGGGTGAACTAGATGAAATGGATGTTCGCATCCTCGAGGCCCTACAAAGAGATGCCAGATACTCCTACAGCGCCCTGTCACGCCTCGTGCACCTTTCAACACCGTCCGTAGCGAACCGAACCCGCAAGTTGGAAGACGCCGGTGTAATCACGAGCTACCGTGCGCATATCAATCCTCGGTCAGTCGGATGGTCGGTTGATGCGTTCGTGCGCCTTGATTGTCACGGTACGACTTGCATTTTGAAAGACCCAAAGGCTATTGAGAACATTCACATAATGGAGATTCATAGAGTGACCGGTCCGTACTGCTCAATCTTGAGAATAGTTGCTGGCACCATGGACGAATTTGAGTCGGTGGTGGACGACCTCACCCGATACGGATCGCCAACGAGTGAGCTGATCCTTTCCAGTCAAATCTCAGACGTACTTGTTCCTAGAGGTGAATCCCAGGCTCACCGTCCGCAGTTACCCGAATAAAACCTGGTTGGGTTTCGATTGTGAATCACGATATCCGACCGTTGCGCGAGGAATCCACCAAGAATCTTTTTCTGCTTCCATATCTATTCTGTGGTCGCTCGTGGGATTGATAAATCCTTGCGCTCCTGGGTTACTGTGATCGGGGAAGCGGGGTGGTCGATTTGGAACCCAATGAATTGAAAGCTAAACGCAGATTCAAACGCTATTTTCGTACCCCCATCATTGCTCTAGTTGTAATCCTTGCGCTCCTCTTTGGGATCTCCGTTGGATCGGCTTTCGCCGAGTCTGACGGAGAGCCACCTCACGTCGTCGCTGCAACCTGGATGCGAGATAACCACCTGGGTTGGGTTGTTGCCCGGGCAGAGGACTTTTACTACACCTATATAGACGTGGCTGAAGTTGGTGGTGATCCAGAAATCTCGGCGCAGTTCGCGAGTCCAGAGAGTGATGAACAAGATATTGACACAGTGATTGTGCCGGTGCCTGATGCAAGTAGTTCAGCAGATGAGGTAGAAGCCTTGCCTCGTGCGCATTTAAACCCGCCAAGAAATATCACGTCACCTGTTGCCGATCCTGAGCCGGGTGAAGGGGAATGGCAGCCTGTGGCAAGTAAGGTCGACAAAATCCCGGCGATCTATGTCACACGGGTTAGGGCCGACGACATTTACACCATGTATTACGCGACGGCCATGTGGATTGACACCACACTCACGCGCATCATGTTCATCCCTGGATATCAAGAACCTGGCGGCCCCAATCCATTTAATGGCGCACTGCCTGAATCTGAATGGAACTACGTTCTTGCCAACTTAAATGGTGGATTTCGAATCAATGACACGCGTGGTGGCTACTTCTATGACGGCGAAATGGTGAAGCCACTCGTTGATGGGCGAGCTAGTGCGGTTGTCATGCGTGATGGCAGTATGCAAATCGGGAAGTGGCCCCGAGATTTTAAGGACGTGATGGACCTTGAGGGTGACCCGAGTCCTGAGGTGATGGTGGTTCGACAAAATTTGGATCTGATTATTGATAAAGGTGTTTCCCAAGTTTCTTCAGCGAATGACAATATTGTGTGGGGCGCTACAACAGATAAGACATCAATGACTTGGCGCGCGGCGCTCGGCGAGCGGCCAGATGGATCTTTGGTTTATGTAATCGGTGAGTACATTTCTGCCACAGGTCTGGCAGACACTTTGGTGGGCGCGGGAGTGGAGCGAGCCATGGTGTTGGACATGAATCAGTGGTGGGCGGCGGCGTTCTATTTCAACCACAAGAAATCGGGTGAAATTAAGTGCCACACGCTGGAGCCGGCAATACAAGGAGACTGCAAGCGGTACCTAAATGATTTCAAGCGAGATAGTTTCCAGGTACTCAGTCGACCCCAAGTTCGGTAATGAGCTCCTCAACTTGGTTGCGGATTTCGTCCCGGATGGCTCGAACCGACTCGATTCCTTGACCGGCCGGGTCGTCAAGTTTCCAATCTTCATATCGCTTACCGGGATAGAACTTGCACACACCGCCGCAACCCATGGTGATCACCACGTCCGCTAACTGAACGGTTTCATCGGTGAGGAGCTTGGGTTGCTCCCCACTGATATCGATTCCTACTTCGAGCATGGCCGCGATAGTGATCGGGTTAATTGAGTCAGCTGGAACTGACCCGGCGGAAAGAATCTCAACTCGATCGCCTGCTAAGTGCTTGAGGTATCCGGCGGCCATTTGTGATCGCCCAGCGTTATGAACACACACGAACAGTACGGTCGGTTTGATAGTCATGATTCATGCCTCCAGATCCATTTGCGGCGCAGCCAAAGTGAGACGTAGACAAGTGCTACGAGCGCCGGTACTTCAATGAGCGGGCCGATCACTCCAGCGAGTGCCTGCCCGGAGGTAACTCCCCACACCCCGATACTTACTGCAATTGCGAGTTCAAAGTTGTTGCCAGCGGAAGTGAAAGCAACTGTCGTTGAACGTGCGTAGGTCAATCCAATTGCATGCGCGGCACCCATCGCGGTAAACCACATAATTGCGAAGTAAATGATGAGCGGTATTGCAATGAGTACGACGCTCAATGGATCTGAAGTGATGGCGTCACCTTGTAATGCGAAGAGCACAACAATGGTGAAGAGAAGCCCCCAGAGGGCGATCGGTGCAATGCGAGGCGCAAATTTAGTGTCGTACCACACACGGCCTTTTCGGGCCACACCCACTTGTCGAGTGAAAAAACCGAGGGCGAGCGGAATACCTAGGAAAATGAGCACAGCTTTGGTGATCTCTAATGTAGAGAATGCAACATCTTGGGTATCAAGTCCAAGCCAACCGGGGAGGATTGCTAAATAGAAGGTGCCCAATAGTGCGTAGGCAAGAATTTGGAATATTGAATTGATAGCAACGAGTAGTGCCCCGGCTTCGCGGTCACCGCAGGCCAGGTCATTCCAAATCAGCACCATGGCAATGCACCTAGCGAGTCCAATGACAATTAATCCAGTCCGGAATTCTGGGTAGTCCGCGAGAAAAATCCAGGCGAGGGCGAACATGAGTAGTGGACCGACTACCCAATTCAGAACGAGCGAGAGCCACAGCAATTTGCGATCACCGGCAAGGTGACCAATCTCTTCGTATTTAACCCGTGCCAATACCGGATACATCATGGCGAAAAGC
The DNA here is from genome assembly GCA_041689915.1 of Candidatus Nanopelagicales bacterium. Taxonomy (GTDB): domain Bacteria; phylum Actinomycetota; class Actinomycetes; order S36-B12; family S36-B12; genus UBA4592. The sequence continues at coordinate 3,549 of JBDNFH010000013.1, forward strand.
CCAATTGCGATCAGGACACTTGTGTTATCAATCTTGAAGGAATCGAGGCCACTTTGAAGTCCCGGGATTCCGTGGCCGAGTAGCAGACCCAGTGCCATGGCCAAAACAATCCACAAGGGTAGGAAGCGATCCAATGTCGAAAGATTGCTCAGTACTTGCTGTTCGCTCTTATGTGTCTGCTGGTCAGTATTCATCAAGGTGTAGTCTGCCAGATTAGATAGATGAACGTCAATATGGTTTAAGGCTAATCAGTGAAACAGATGGTGAACAATTCATGACGCAAAGAATCAAGCAAAGGCAAACACAAGCAAGAGGCCCAGCATGCTGCCCCAGTGGAATTGGCAAACCCATAAATCGCAAGTCCGCCGAGGCGCTCGCCGAACTATTCAAAGCTGTGGCTGATCCGACCCGGCTCCAATTGATCGCACTCATTCGAGATAGTGATCAGTGCACCGCGTGTGTCGGAGACCTCACCGAAGCTGTTCGGCTGAGTCAACCCACGGTAAGCCATCACCTCAAGGTGTTGGTCGACGCGGAGATTTTGAGTAAAGAAAAGGATGGATACTGGACCTGGTACTCACTGAACATGGCCCGATTAGGTGAGTTGGCCGCGGTCCTGAGCTAATTTGCGATCTGTGACATGTGGATATGAGTGCTGGACTGCTGTTGCTGTGTGAACCGATAGCGGCGCAGAATATTTGGGCCGATTTATGGGGAGAAAAACCCTTGTTGGGGGGCGGTGCACAAGTGCGCGAGGGGTCAGAGGACATTTATGTCAGTGGGCACAGCCCGGTTTTCGAATCGAGTGTGTCTGCTGTACGAAGGGCACGTTGCCCCTCGTGTTTTATGTTAGGGAGAAATAGCAACATGGCAACAGGCACAGTAAAATGGTTTAACTCGGAAAAAGGTTTTGGCTTCATTGAACAGGCTGATGGCGGACCGGACGTTTTCGTTCACTACTCAGCAATTGATTCCAGTGGTTACCGTTCACTAGATGAAAATCAAGCTGTCGAATTCGACATCACCCAGGGCCCCAAGGGACCACAGGCTGACAAGGTTCGCATCGTCTAATTACAGACTTCTTAAGGTGGCCCTCGGCATTACGCCGGGGGCCATACTTATTGCCTCCTAAGTTATTTCCCTGGAATGAAGTTCGCCATATCCACAGGTTTTTACATCTGCAGATCATCGAGTTTCGATAGGTTCATAGATTAAATTCCGTAGATTCAAAGAAAAAGTGTGCATTTTGGTGCAAATACTGTTATATTTTTTAGATTATGGCTGAAATACGAATTTCCGATGCTGCCTCGATGCTGGGCGTCTCAGACGACACGGTTCGCCGGTGGATTGAAATTGGCAGGCTCAGCGCAGGTGCACCGGGAAATGGTCCGCGGACCGTGAGCGCGGAAAGCGTCGCGATATACATGTCGGCCGCAGCCCGATTAGAGAACAACGTGGTGCACGCCTCGGCTCGAAATAGGTTTCCAGGCATTGTGACCCGGGTTGAAAAAGATGGCGTGATGGCTTTGGTTGAAATCCAGGCTGGTCCGCACCGGGTGACTTCGCTACTCAGTCGCGAGTCAGCTGAAGAACTTGGATTGGCGCCGGGGGTACGAGCCACGGGGGTTGTTAAATCAACGAACGTGGTGATCGAGTTGGAGCAGAGTTAATGAACAAAATTATGCGTGGACTTCTGGCTGCGGCTTTAATAGTTGGGTTAGGTGCACTCTTCCCTAGTGCTTCTGGAGCAGCGACTAAGCCCAGTGGCGAGTTGACAGTTTCAGCGGCGGCGTCACTCACTGACGTATTCCCAGTAATTGCTGACGCATTCCAAAAGCGTTTTCCCGATACGGAAATTAGATTCAATTTCGCTGGTAGTTCGACCCTCATGAATCAAGTTATTGCGGGTGCCCCAGTTGACGTAATTGCAACTGCTTCAGAGCCGACAATGCAGATCGGGGTCGACACCAGTCTGGTCGCTCGCCCATTGCTTTTTGCTAAGAATTTATTGACAATTGCAGTGCCGGCAGGAAATCCTGCGGACATAAAGAGTCTGGCGGATTTACAGCGCAGCGGGCTCCTCCTTGGAGTGTGCGATACAGCAGCCCCGTGTGGTGCCGCTGCATCTGAGTTATTTTACAAGAACAAGCTTGATGTCACTCCGGTCACGCGCGAACTCGATGTCCGCTCGCTGTTGGGCAAAGTGATCTCCGGTGACCTAGATGCAGGGATCGTTTATGTAACCGACGTAAAGGCCGCTGGCAACAAAGTTGAGTTTGTTGAGATCCCGATCACGGACAATGTTTTGACCACGTATCCAATCGCCATGGTTGCGGATACACAGAGTGCAGAATTAGCCCAAAGATTCGTGAATTTTGTGCGTTTCAGTACTACTTCGCAGGGAGTCTTGCGCGCATTTGGTTTCGCGAAGCCCTGGTAAGTGACGTGAGGGGTCAGCGCGCACCACTATTTCTTTTGGTTCCTGGCCTTGTCGCGCTTATCTTTCTCGTTGTTCCGCTCATTACTCTGCTTGCGCAGACGCCGTGGGAAGCCTTCCCCAAAATTATTTCATCACCAGAAGCACTTGTTGCGCTGCGACTTTCAATTATCACTTCATTGGCAGCAACTGGACTTGCCGCAGTTTTTGGGATCCCCATGGCATGGCTGCTCGCTCGAGAGGTATTGCCCTTCACCGGCTTGCTGCGTGCCCTTGTAATCGTTCCTTTATTACTTCCCCCTGTCGTTTCAGGTGTCGCATTACTTGAAGCACTTGGCCGACGCGGATTGGTCGGAGGATTCCTGTATGACAACTTTGACATTACTTTTCCATTTACAACCGTGGGCGTGGTGATTGCGACAACATTTGTTGCAATGCCGTTTCTGATCATCACACTTGAGGGTGGCTTTCGCTCCCTTCATCAGCGTTATGAAGATGCGGCAGCAACGTTGGGCGCTAGTTCGAAGCGGATCTTTTTTAAAGTAACCATGCCCATGGTCGCCCCGGCCGCGGTAGCAGGGCTCGTACTTTGTTGGGCCAGAGCACTTGGTGAATTCGGAGCCACAATTACATTTGCCGGGAATTTTCCTGGAGTTACGCAAACAATGCCGCTAGCGGTTTACACGGCACTTGAGTCGGACCGCTCTGTAGCAATCGCGCTTTCACTAGTGCTACTTGTTGTCAGTGTTGGGGTGCTTGTCGCTCTGCGCGGCAGGTATTTGCAAACGAGAGCATCATGAAGATTCTTGCTAACTTCACTGCCACCAGGGGTGACTTCACCCTTGATATTGACACGATCGTTTCTGCGGGAACAGTTACGGCTGTGCTTGGTCCCAATGGTTCCGGCAAATCAACGCTTTTGCGCGTCCTTGCGGGCCTGCAAGGTATTGATTCAGGTGAAATTGTCTTTGGTGACCGGGTAGTTAATGCGGCCCCGTCAATTCATGTTTCACCCCAAGACCGTTCTGTTGGTGTTGTGTTTCAAGACTACGCACTCTTTCCCCACTTGACTGTCTTGGAAAATATTGCATTCGGCCCAAGGTCCCTCGGGGCATCGAAAAAAGATGCACAAACTAAAGCTCAATCGCAATTGAACTCGTTGGCAATCATCGAGTTGGCCGATCGAAAGCCGAGTCAAATTTCGGGGGGACAGGCGCAGCGGGTTGCTCTCGCGCGCGCGTTGGCGACCCAACCAAGTGTCCTGTTACTTGACGAGCCCCTAGCGGCACTCGACGCACAAACCAGAGAGAGTGTGCGCACCGAACTTGAAGAGCAAATCAAAGCCTTCGAAGGCTGCGTAGTTTTTGTAACCCATGATCCACTTGATGCCATGATCCTGGCTGATCGTGTAGTAGTTCTCGAAAATGGTTCGATCACTCAAGAGGGAAGCCCTGGAGAACTAGCAGCCAGACCTGCGACCGACTACGTCGCAACCTTGATGGGCGTGAACTTGATTCGTGGAGTGGCACTTGCTGGAGTCCTGCAAGTTGAAGGTGGTGGAGTCCTGCAAATACCTCAGCAGTTACTTGAGGGTGAAGTCCTAGCTGTACTCAGACCCGAAGCCATCACACTTCATTTGAATAAGCCCGAAGGTAGCGCTCGAAATGTATGGCCGGGGACTGTGCGTGCATTAACACCAATGCATGACCGAATTCGGGTCAGCATTGACGCATCCCCACCGGTCGTTGCCACGATTACTCACGCGTCCGTGGCGGAGTTGAAGCTGAGCGTGGGAACACCTATCTGGGTGAGCACCAAAACACTGACGATTGAGGCCTTCTCCAAGTCAGTGTTCGCCTCAACTTGATCAATCAACTCACGTTCCGGTGAAGTTACCATCGCGTCTTTCAACGAAACTCTGAATTCCTTCTGCGGCATCTTTGCTCGCCAAAATTCCAGGAAGGGTTTCGCGCAAATGTTCAACTGCTGCTTTCTCACCTTCTTCGCCAGAAACCCGGGCATTGGCCAATGTTGCATAGACGCCGAGTGGTGCTTGTTTGGCAATCAACTCTGCGATTTCAATAGCACGATCAGTGTCCTTACCAACCGGGGTGATTTCTTGGATTAGGCCAATTCGTAAGGCTTCCTCAGCTCCGAACTCTTCACCGGTGAGTAAGAATCTCATGGCATTGCCCCAGCCAAGTTGTTGAGTGGCCCGGATCGTGGCACCACCAAAGGGCATAATTCCGCGACCTATTTCGAGTTGTCGAAATCGCACGTCCTCGGCCGCAATGACAATGTCGCTTGCTAGTGCCAATTCAATGCTGAGGGTGAAAGAAATTCCGTGCAAGGCCACCACGATTGGTTTACTCACCTTCTTGGCCCAGAGACCATAGGGGTCAATTTCGGTATTGCCGGAGAGCGCACCGGGACCGTGTTTGGCTACTTCAGGCCCAACTTCGGCGAGGTCTAGTCCGGCGCTGAAGTGATCACCGTGGGCGTGAACGACACCAACGCGCAGGTGGGGGGAGTCCTCGAGGAGTTGATACGCCTGGGCTAACTGTTCAATCGCCGCTAAATTCATGGCATTGTATTTATCTGGACGATTGAGGCCAATCAGGAGAACGTGTCCTTGTTCTTGGACGGATATTGGGTTTTCAGTTGGTGCAGACATGTGTAAATGCTAGTCGTTCGTGTTAGATTTTCGGCATGGGAAACGAACCTTCGATTGCCTATTCAATAGCTCCGGTAAACAAATCTTGGACCATCATCGGTTGGATCGTTGCCCTGGTCATGGCCCTTCGATCCCGGGACCGGGTTGTTGTAGTGGTCACGGATTCTTCACGTACGACATGATGACCCCATGCAACTAGGCCTGAGTGAACGCGGCACCAAACTTCTTGAGCAAGTAAATGCTTTCATGCAAAATGAGATATTCCCGGCGGAGTCGATCTATTGGGAACAACGGGCTGAGCTCATTGCATCAGGACAGTTGCACACGGTCCCGCCGATTGTTGAAGAGTTAAAGGTAAAGGCGCAGGCACTGGGACTGTGGAATCTCTTTCTTCCAAGCCTCTCGGGTGGATTAGGAGCAGTAGATTATGCTTATCTAGCTGAGTGCATGGGTTGGTCAATTGATATTGCACCCGAGGCCATGAACTGCGCGGCACCCGATACCGGCAACATGGAAATCCTATCCATGTTTGGAACACCTGACCAAAAACAAACGTGGCTGGAACCTCTCACCCAAGGAAAGATTCGTTCAGCATTTTCCATGACCGAACCCGATGTGGGATCTTCTGATGCGACCAATATTGCGCTTTCGATTGAACGTCATGGCAATGACTATGTCATCAACGGTCGCAAGTGGTGGACTTCGGGAATCATGGATCCGCGTTGCCAAATCATAATTGTCATGGGGAAAACGGACCCGAGCGCTCCTCGTCACCTGCAACAGTCAATGGTTTTGGTCCCTGTTAAAACCCCGGGCGTCACAATTGTGCGGGACCTCAGCGTTTTCGGTTACCACGATCAACACGGGCACGGTGAGGTAACTTTTGAAAATGTTCGAGTTCCTGGCAGTAATTTGCTTGGTGAGGAAGGTACCGGTTTTGCAATTGCGCAAGCACGCTTAGGGCCAGGCCGTATTCACCACTGCATGCGTACCCTTGGAATCGCTGAGCGAGCACTGGCATTAATGGTTGGGCGCGCCGAAAAACGTGAAGTCTTTGGTGGACCACTGATTAATCAAGGTGTTGTTCAAGAATGGATCGCTGAATCGCGCATTGCAATTGATCAAGCACGGCTGCTAACGCTTAAAGCCGCTTGGGTGATTGAGAACTCTGGCGCAAAGAATGCGCGCACCGAAATCGCTGCGATCAAAGTGGTCGCACCTCGCGCCGCACTGCAAGTCATTGACCGAGCCATGCAGACTTTTGGCGGAGCTGGCATTGGACCAGATACGGTCTTGCCACGCTTGTATGCTGGCGTTCGGTCATTACGGTTCGCTGACGGACCGGACGAAGTGCACTTGCGAGATCTTGCCCGACTTGAAGTGAAGAAGCAGGAGTTAGCAAGAGGCACTTTTAGTGACTAGCGCTATCCCTGCTCGCACATCGGCAGTACGCAATGAAGACGCACTTGATCTTGATGCGCTACTCGTGTGGGCGAATGAAAGTGGCTTGGGCTTAACCGGCCCACTCGACCTATTGCAGTTTCAAGGTGGTGCGAGCAATTTGACCTACTTGGTAACTGATTCGGTTGGTGTGTCATATGTGTTGCGTAAACCTCCACATGGTGTCAAGGCAGCGAGTGCCCACGACATGGGTCGTGAAGCGCGGGTATTGAGGGCACTTGGCCCAGTTCTGGCTCCCGCACCCAAGGTAATTGCCTACTGTGAAAACAGCGAAGTACTTGGCACACCTTTTTATCTCATGGAGTACATTCGAGGCCATATTCTGAGCACCTCAATTCCGCTGGAGCTCAATCATGGTGAGCCTTCGATTCGGGCACTTTCTGAGTCCATGGTTGACGCGCTGGCAGCATTACACCAAGTGGACTTTGCTGCCGCTGGTCTTTCCGATCTAGATCGAGGTGACGGGTATGTCACGCGCCAAGTCTCCGGTTGGTCAAAGCGTTACCGAGATTCGCGAACCACCGACGTCCCCGATGCGGAGGGGCTTATGTCTTGGCTGGCGGAGAATCAACCTCCCGATGTCGAACATGCTCTGATTCATGGGGATTGGCGTTTTGACAATCTTGTCCTTAATCCATCCGGTGAATTAATTGGGATTTTGGATTGGGAAATGTCAACGGTGGGAGATCCGTGCATGGACTTGGGCGCGGCGTTGGCATATTGGGTGCAAGCTGATGACGATGCAGCCTATGTGAGTGTGCGCATGCAACCAACGGATATTTCTGGAATGTTGACTAGGGCTGAAGTCGTCGACCGCTATGGGGAATTAATGGGTGGTGACGTTCAACACTCCTTGCGAGAACACTGGATGTTCTATGAAACGTTTGGCTTATTCAGATTGTCAGTGATCATTCAACAAATCTGGGCACGGTATCAATCCGGGGCAACAACGAATCCACGATTTTCTGGTTTTGGCCAGGTCGTCAACATGCTGATCACGCGCGCGCAGGCCAAGATTAAATAGGGGTTCAAGCTGTTGATCCGGTGGGTTTGTATGTGCGAGTGTCGTCCTCGGATGAGGATCAAGATTTGGAACGACAAATGGGTCGTTCCGTGCTGACGTTGACGCACTCAGTCTTCGATACAACTACCCGACTGTTTCAGTGATGGTGGGTGAAGTGGGTTCGGGTGTGAACGGGAACCGCCTTAAACTTCACAAGCTTTTGTCAGACCCTTGTGTCACCATGATTGTTGTGGAACACAGGGAGCGTTTTGGGGCGCATGAACACCGAATTGGTGGAAAGCCGTGCCTTGCCGGGAGCGGTCGAAGTGTCGTGGTTGTTGATAACACGGAACGTGTTGATGATCTTGTGCGTGACATGACGGAAGTATTAACGTTTTTGTGTGCGCGCTTGTATGGCCGGAGTGCAGCGAAAAACCGGGCAGCGCGAGCGTTAGCCGCAGCAGCGCAATCACCGGAGGATCGGGACAAGGAACAGGTTGGGTCCTTGTCGTGAGCGTCATTTATCAGGCGTACCGTTTCGCCCTTTGAGGTTCCCCCCGTTTTGTAGACACGGGTTTATGCGGCTTGTGCCGCGTTTTGGTTGAACTCTAGCTCGTAGGCCAGCGGTGTCTTGTAGCCGATCTTTGAGTACCTACGGGCTGTGTTGTAGCGGTGCATGAAGTTGTCTATGTCGGCGCGTAATTCCTCGAGTGTGGTGAAGGCGTGCCGGTAGTAGTACTCGTGTTTGAAAATGTTCCAGAATGATTCAGCGCTCGCGTGATCATAAGCGCATCCGGTCGCCCCCATCGATCGCAGCAGGCCCATTGTTCCGCATTGCTTCACGACGTCTTCAGCCGTAAATTGCGATCCTCGGTCCGTGTGAAAAATGATTCTGCGCGTTTGACATGCCCTGGTGAAGAACGCCATTTGTAAGGCTGCGACAACGAGTTCATCACGCATGTGGTCCTCAACGGCGTAGCCGACAACGCGTCCGGAATGTTCATCTCGGATCGCACAAAGGTAAGCAACACCCCCGCCGTAATGCAAATACGTAATGTCACTCGTCCAGACTGCGTTAAGCCGGCCTTGGTCGAATTTCCGGTTGACCAGATCCGGTGGGAAGACTGCTTCGTGATCAGCAATCGTTGTTTTCACGACGAAAGCACGAGGGCTGATCCCGGCAATCCCTAGCTCCCGCATAGCTTTCGCCACGGTTTTCTCCGTAACGAAAATATTCTCATCCCGAAGGTCTGCAACAATCCGCGGAGCGCCATAGGTACCCTCAGATACCTTATGGTGGGCCAGAACCCGCTCATGCAGGAGTGCTTTTTGTTCTTGCCGAGGAGTTAACACTTCACGTTGTTCAGTGTTTCGCCACCGATAAAAACCTGCCGGAGAAACATCGAGCAGTCGGGCCATGCGCGTGATTTCACAGCTCGCGCACTCTGCCTCCATCAAAGCAAATCGCTCCGCTTTAGTGGATTCGCGGCAAAGTACGCGCTTGCTTTTCCCAAGAAAAGAAGATCCTTTTCCGGCTCAATAACTTGCTTTCGCAACCGCAAGAGCTCCGCTCGCTCAACACCCGTTAATGGTTCCAATTCCGTTCCTTTCGCAGGTTCCATTCGGGCACGCTCATCGCGCACCCAACGACCTAACGTCATGTCATTAATAGTTAATTCACGAGCGACCTCCGAAACCGAACGACCAGAATCAATCACCCGGTGAGCAGCCTCAACTTTGAACTCAGTCGAAAACTTCCGACGACCAGACATAACAACATCCTTCCGGCAAGGCCAACGCCTTGCACGACAGGTGTCTACTTTCTGGGGGGAACCTCACTTGACCCAACCCCTACCCAGCAGCGAGCCTTGTTCTCTCATGTGGGTGGGTCACGGTTTGCCTACAATCACATGCTTGGGTTAGTGAAAGCCACCCTGGAGCAGCGGGAAGCAGAAAAGACCTACGACGTGAGCGAGAATGATCTCACTGCGTATGTGAAGACAAGTCATTACGCATTACGTAAAGAATGGAACCAGGGTAAAGATACGGTTGCTCCGTGGTGGAGTGAAAACTCGAAAGAATGTTACTCCGATGCAATGAAACGTTTATCCGTTGCGATGAAAAACTTCTTCGATTCCCGCACCGGTACACGCCGCGGACCAGCGGTGGGTTTCCCTCAGTTCAAAAAACGCCGGAACAGTAATGGTTCTATTCGCTTCACAACCGGCGTGATGCGCGTCGAGGCTGACCGGCACCACGTCACACTTCCCACGTTGACCTGGGGAGGAACCCTTATTTTCCACAGGTGCAACAGATGTTATTGCCAAGTTAAGAGCGCGTGCGATGAGGCCGTCACCCCGTGAATGTGGATCAAGCTCGCCTCTCCTTGCGCCCTGTAAGTGCCTTCATCATTAAAGTGTTGCAACGACCAGTTGAATCCACTAAGGCGGTAGGTTATTGTAGTATTGTTCTACAATCTGTGTTAGTTAGCAAAGGAGATAATGATGGCTGAACTTCGAAACGGTGCTCCTGCACTTTGGAGCGCGCAAGCGCATATGCCCTCGGTCATCGGCCGTCAGATCGAGATCGTCCGAGGCGAGGGTTCATACGTCATAACCTCTTCTGGTCAGCGGCTGCTCGATGCCACCGCCGGATTGTGGCACGCCAATATCGGCCACGGTCGTGAGGAGCTCGCCAGAGCGGCATACGAGCAGATGGCACGGCTTGAGACGTACCACGTCTTCGGCCGGTTCGTGAATGATGCTGCGGTGTCCTTGGCCGAACGAGTCGCCCCGTTCGCCCCGTTCCCCGACGCTAAGGTCATTTTCGCCAGCGGCGGATCCGACGCCGTAGACATCGCATGCAAGCTCGCCCGCCGACACTGGCAACTCGAGGGGAAAACGACTAAAAAGATCATCCTCAGCCGTGAATTCGCCTATCACGGCTTGCACGCGTACGGCACGAGCATCGCCGGTCTGGAGCCCAACCGTGACGGCTACGGCAGTGAATCACTTATCCCTGAGACCGCCAGGGTGGATAACAGTGACATCGCCAAGGTCGAGGCTGAGATCGTGCGGATCGGTGCGGAAAATATTGCGGCTCTTATTGCCGAGCCGGTAATGGGCACCGGCGGTGTTATTCCGCCGGCGCCCGGTTACCTCGAGGGACTGCAGCGCCTCGCGGCCGAGCACGACATCCTGCTAATCGCCGATGAAGTCATCACCGGCTTCGGTCGCACGGGAACCATGTTCGCTTGCGAACGCTTCAACTTCACGCCGGATATGGTTCTGATGGCCAAGGGAATCACGTCGGGATACGCGCCTCTCGGCGGGGTGCTGGTGGCCCCTCGTTTGTGGAAGCGTTTTTATGACGGAGCCGATGCGCCCGTCTACCGCTTTGGCGTCACCTACTCCGGCCACGCCACGGTTTGTGCCGTCGCTCATGCGAACCTCGACATTCTTGAACAGGAGGGTCTCGTCGCGCGAGCTGGGGAGCTTGAAAAGGTTCTTGATACGGTTTTGGATCGTGCCCGCGAACACGATCTTGTCGAAGATGTGAGGTGCGGCGGCTTCCTGGGAGGAATTCAGCTCGCGTCATCCGTCGACGGCGATGCACTCGCCGACTACGCGCTTGAGCAGGGAGTTATCCTGCGTATCCTGCGCGGCCACACGGTGCAGATTTCGCCGCCGTTCATCGTTAACGAGGAAGAAATCGAGAGAATTGTCAACACGATCCTGACCGGTGCGGAGATGCAAACCAGAGTCGGAGCGTTCGCATGACAATCGTGGAGGGCATCCGCGTCTCAGCGGAACTGGAACGTTCTAACCAGCTTCTTAGGGAACTCTCCGGTGCCCTGCGCATCGGCGGCACGTTCCACTCCGAGGGGTTGCCGACATTCGAGGTCTTCGACCCGGCGACCGAAGAGGTAATCGCGAGTGTCACCGACGGCAACGCTGACGCCGCGTTGGAAGCCGTCACGATCGCTTACGAAACGGGTCGCGAGTGGGGGCAGGCGAGTGCTCGAATCCGGAGTGACGTGCTCCGTCACGCTTATGAACTCATGATCGAACGAGCAGAAGACATTGCGCTGTTGATCACTCGCGAGATGGGCAAGCCACTCGTGGAGGCGCGCGGCGAGGTTGTCTACGCCACGGATTACCTGCGCTGGTATGCGGAGGAGGCTCTGCGCCCCGGCGGCGCCTTCCGGTCAAGCCCAACTGGCGAGGCGAACATCATGATCTCCCGCGCTCCCGTCGGCACTTGCCTGCTCATCACGCCGTGGAATTTCCCGATCGCAATGGCTATTCGTAAGATCGCCCCCGCTCTCGCCGCCGGCTGCTCGGTGATCCTGAAACCAGCCGAACTCACGCCGCTGACGAGTCTACTCGTCGCCGATATTTTCCAGGAGGCTGGTGTGCCGAATGGTTTGGTCAACGTGGTCACCACGACAAACGCGCCGGCGCTCAGCCGCGCCATCATGGCCGACCCGAGGATTCGCAAGGTCTCGTTCACAGGATCGACACCGGTCGGTCGCCTGTTGATGGAACAGGCATCAGTGCACCTGTTGCGCGCCTCGATGGAACTGGGTGGGAACGCGCCATTCCTGGTCTTCGACGACGCCGATCTCGAACGAGCAGTAGAGGCCGCAATGGTGGCGAAGCTTCGAAACGGCGGCCAGTCGTGCACCGCGGCGAACCGTTACATCGTGCAGGACGGCATTGCGGACGCCTTCATCGAAGCGTTGACGGAGTCGATGGAGAATGTGGTTGTCGGCAATGGGCTCACCCCAGGAGTGACTCTTGGACCATTGATAGATGATAGTGCGGTGCAAAAGTGCGTTCGACTCGTCGATGACGCGGTCGCGAAGGGAGCCAAACTACTCCTAGGTGGCAGCGCGATCGCCGGCCAAGGCAACTTCTTCGAGCCGACGGTTCTCGCGGATACTCCCGCAAATGCCGAGCTGGTCTCGAACGAAATCTTCGGCCCGGTCGCCTCGGTCACACGGTTCAGCACCCAGGCGGAGGCGATCGCGAGAGCCAACGACACCCCGTTCGGGCTGTCTGCCTATGTTCTCAGCCAGGACATCGACCGGGCGATGACGGTCGCCGATGCGCTTGACACTGGAATGGTGGGAATCAACCAGGGCATCGTGTCCCAGGTCTCCGCGCCCTTCGGCGGGATAAAGCAATCGGGTCTTGGCCGCGAGGGCGGCGCGGAGGGTCTGGAAGAATTCCAGGAAGTCCGCTATTACGCCCTCAACCGTCGCGCCAGCCAGTAGTTCGCTCAATAAACATTACTCGTCACCTCTCCGGCACCATCAAGAAATAGAATCATTTAGTACACGTTGGGGTTGTCAAGGAAATCAAGTCGGCTGAGCTGTGGGTCGGGCTTGGTCCTGAGGGGGTTGATCCCCTCGTTCAGGCGGGCAGCGAACTGCTTTTCAAGGTCAAGGAGTCGACCGAAGTCGACTACGGCTACCTTCGCAAGGACCAGATACTCTTCACATACCTGCACCTTGCCGCTAATCGTGCTCGCACTGAAGCGTTGGTAAACGCGCAGGCGACCGGGTATTGCATACGAGATCGTTCAGACCGCGTTCGGTCTGCCGCTGCTGACCCCCATGAGCGAGGTAGCCGGCCGTCTCGACGCCCAGGCTGAGGCGCAGCAGTTTTTGCGTCCCACGGGCGGCTCCGGCATTCTGATGGGTAGTTCACCCGGAGTGGCTCCCGCTCGCGTGGTCATCATCAGCAGGGCGTTGTCGGCAAACAGGCCCTGCTGATAGCACTTGGACTTCAGGCCAAGATCACACAATCTTGGACGCGTTCGAACGGCGAGTCCGCCAGCACGTAGAGCTACACGGCGGTCGTGCGCGGGTTCTCTATTCCGACCTGCTTACGCTCGCTGCCGCGCTACAAGGGGCGGACGTCGTGATCGGAGCCGTACTGGTACCTGGGGCGCTCGCGCCCAAGGTGGTACGCCGCGAGGACCTGAAGCTGATGCGGACCGAGGTCGTACGAGTGGATGTTGCCATCGACCAGGGGGCTGCTGCGAGACATCCCGGCAGACCTCATTATGACGAGCCGACATTCTCGGTTGACGGACGAGCTCACAACTGCATGGCCAATATGCCCGGCGGTGTGCCGTGCACCGCGACGCGAGCGCTCACGAACGCCACTCTGCCGTTCGTGCTTCGGCTGGCATCACAGGGCTTCGAGGCGACGGTGGGCGCGTGTTCCGCTTGCGAAAGGCGTCAACATTGAAGACGGTCGTGCAGTGCATCCGGGCGTGACCGCCGCGTTCTCGGAGTTGGCGTTCTAGGGTGATGGGAAAGCCGAACATGCGCTACCGCATCGCAACCCTGCGGCCTGCCGCGTGCATGACGTCGTTGCAGAAAAGCATGGCATGGCGCTCGATTGGCGCGATTTCGTGAGGGGCGCGGAGTACTTCGTGAAGAATGGGCGAACGATGCCCGTCGACGCGCGGGACACCCCTCGGCACTTTCGACGCGGTGTTCCTGGGCGCCGTAGGGCAGCCTGATATTTCGGACGTGGAGACCCTGTGGGGATGCGCATCCCCATCCGCCGCGGTTTCGACCAGTACGTGAACCTGCGACCGGTGCGCCTTTGGCGCGTGCCGGAGAGGTCGATCTAGTCATCGTTCGCAAAAGGGGATCTTTGCCTCGCAAGATTCGCAGGCGACCTAGCCTCGCTCTTTCATGAGGGGTGGCGTCCGGGGTGTGTTTAAACGGTGAAAGGTGCCCCTGGCCTGAGAAAATAGTAGTTGTGACACTGCTTTTTCCCACTGATCAGGAAGGCACCTTCCAAGTGAAGAATTCTACCGGTTTTTATCCCAGTATTGGTGTTGACGGCGGCGAGACTGGGATCGTGTCCCAGGCCGGTGCTGTCTTACTGACTGAAACAGCGAAAGCGCTCGGTATGCCGAAGGCCCTGAGCGCGGCACTGGGACCGTGGCGTAAACCCTTTGCGCGGCACGATCCGGGGAAGATCGTGCTGGATTTGGTGTTGAGTCTGGCCATGGGCGGGGACTGCCTGGCCGACGTGGACCGGCTGCGGACCCAACCTGGGGTGTTTGGGGCGGTGG
>JBDNFH010000014.1:0-25987 GCA_041689915.1 Candidatus Nanopelagicales bacterium
AACGATGGCAAGCACGTCGCGAGCAGACAGCAACAGGTATTCCTGTCCGTCGTATTTCACTTCGGTGCCGCCGTACTTGCTGTAGATAACGATGTCGCCGACCTTGATGTCCAAGGGAATGCGCTTGTCGCCATCTTCGTCAAAACGACCTGGTCCAACTGCGAGAACTTTGCCCTCTTGGGGCTTTTCCTTCGCAGTGTCAGGGATAACAAGTCCTGAGGCGGTTGTTTGCTCCGCTTCGATGGCTTGTACCAAAATGCGATCTTCTAGGGGCTTAATGGAAACCGACACGGTTTATTCCTCCGGCTCGTGGGCGCCAACTTCGAAAGCTGGCGCGACTTGCGAATATTTGGTCTTGAAGTTGGCACTCACATGGTGAGAGTGCCAAGCCAAAGGTTACGCAAGAGTTAGCACTCTGTCAAACCGAGTGCCAGCCAAGTGCCCTCCCACCTCATATGCTCAGCCCGTGGCCAGTCTTCCCAGAGCAGACCTTCCCAGAGCAGACCTTCCCAGTGAGGACCTAATCTCCCACGCGGCAGCCGCCCTAGCCCAGCCTGGCGCCCAGGAACTCGCGGTCATCACATTCCTGCGATCCCAAGGGCATGACCCAGATGCGGTCCGACTGGCACTCGAACAGGTAGAACTTCGAAACAAGGCCACAGGTACCTGGAAGGCCAGCGGCAATGAGCGCCAAAACTGGTTCTTCACCAGGGACGGCCTTGAAGCGGCCAGCCACCCACTCGTGGCCCAATTCCACGCCGACGTAATCTCACAAAGTGACGTCACCCAAGTCATTGACCTCACCGCTGGGCTTGGCAGCGACAGTGCAGCTTTCATCAAGGCCGGACTTGAAACAACCGCGGTAGAGCAAGACCCGGACATGGCCCAATTACTGGCTCACAACCTCCCGGACACGCAGATCTTGATCCAAGACTGCACAAAAGTTGATGTCACCCTTCGGGATCCGCATGACACTGCCATCTTTATTGACCCGGCTAGGCGTGGCACCTCGCGCTCACCAAATGGTGCCCGCGCACTCCCCGAGCGTGACCCCGAGCGCTGGTCACCGCCATTGTCTTTTGTCACCGAACTTGCAAACACTCTTCGAGTGTTCATGAAGGCTGCTCCCGCATTTAATCCACCGGGAGACTGGGCGCAGTTCGTAGTCAGCCTTGATGGCAATGTCGTCGAAATGTTCGCGACCAATGCAGCAACCGGCACTTACGCGGTCATGATTAATTCAGAAATGGAAGAGGCAAACATTATTACCCAAAGCGCTGCGCCAATTACAAATATGCAAGAGGTGATCAATGCAGGAGGATTTCTCTATGAACTAGACCCAGCAATTACCCGCGCCGGACTCACGCAGCAGGTGGCCGGCGAACTTGGTCTCACCCCGGTTGGGGAGAAAAACATCTGGCTTTTCGGACAGGAAGCAACTCCATTTGCTCACGCCCGCGCCTACCAGGTACATGACATTTTCCCGACAAAGGAACTCAGGCAAAGGGTTAAGCACTTACCGGGAATTGCCTTGAAAACAAAGGACGGAAGGCGCGAACTGAAGGAGTTACGAAAGGCTAGCGCAAAGCCCGATCACAATGAATGGGCTGTTGTAATCTTGGGAACAGGTGCTGACGAGCAGGCTGTTTTAGTCCAGCGCGAACGCTTAGCATCGTTGGCACATTATTCACCCGCGGCAAGTAGTCATCAAGATTTGCAGGTTCAAGCCCAGCCGCCCGAATCTTCTTCACTGCCAGTTTCAAATCTTTCTTTAGTGACTTGGAAAAATGCATCAGGATAATTGTCCCTGGTCGTAACTTCGAATCAGCAAATGAAATCTTGCCGTAACTAATAAATGCATCCCACATCACGATTTGTTGAATCCCGCATTTTTCGCCCATGTTGCGAACTGCTTGGGAATCTTGCGCGGCTCCGTAAGGAGGCCGAAGCATCCATGGGTGCCAATTATATTTTTTTGCGAAACGTTTTTGAACGTAGCAAATTTCGTGATCGAGATCTGTGGACTCCTTGACAAATGAGGCATGCGTTGCCGAATGGTTTTGCACCGAACCCCACTGCGTGAATTCATTAAAATATTTTTTGGAATCCTTAATGGTCCATGAAGAAAGGAATGCCGTGATGGGCAACTTATGTGCTTTCACGTAGGTCAAGGCATTTTCAGGTTTATAGACCCCGTCGTCGATCGTGATAAATGCGACTTTGTCCTTGGTTTTGATCCGATAAACCGACTTAGGGATCTTTGGAGTCGACCGCGAAGGCACCGCCGCTGCAGCATCGTTCTCGGCGGCACTTAAACTTACCTGGGCGCCCGCAACGGCTGTGAAAATCAGCGCACTTCCGGCAAAAGCCACAATTAGCCGTCGCATTTGCCCTCCATTCGCATCAACCGGTGTTCACACCCGATGCTAGCCCACCACATGACCGACTAAAAAAGGACTTCGCTGACCGCAAGGGTCGAGGTTGCGGGGAAGTCAATCGGGGAAGGAGTCGCCCCCACCCGGAGCAGATGGGATCCCAGCGCCGCCACCATGGCTCCGTTGTCCGTGCATAAACCAGGGCTGGGTACTCGAAGTTCAATCCCAGCAGCATCACACCGTTGCGCTGCCAGGGCGCGCAGCCGCGAATTGGCCGCAACTCCCCCGGCAATCACCAGATGGGGCGCATTTTGATCAAGTGCGGCCGCAATCGCCTTACTCGTCAAAATATCTGCGATTGCCTCCTGAACCGAAGCGGCAACATCAGGTACCGAAATTGTGTTTCCGCACCTTTGTTGCTCTTTCACCCAGCGAGCAACGGCTGTCTTGAGCCCTGAGAAGGAAAAGTTAAATGCGTGGGCCGGATCGCTTCGCAGGGCTCGCGGGAAGTCGATTGCATTGCGGTCACCGCTTTGCGCGGCCTGATCAATCATGGGACCGCCCGGGAATGGCAGACCAAGCAGGCGCGCAACTTTGTCGAATGCTTCACCCGCCGCGTCGTCGAGGGTCTGACCAAGGGATGTGAAATCACCGTTACTTACTTTGATTAACGATGAATGCCCACCGGAAACCAGCAATCCAATTACCGGTTCGGGCAAAGGTCCGTGTTCAAGTTCGTCAACCATCACGTGCGCTGCTAAATGGTTAACACCATAAATTGGTTTGCCCAATCCCAATGCAATTGCTTTCGCCGATGCAACACCAACAATTAATGCACCAACCAACCCTGGACCCGCGGTGACGGCAATGGCATCAATGTCAGGGAGCGAAACACCTGCTTGGGAACAGGCCAGATCAATTGTGGGCAGCATCGCTTCTAAGTGCGCGCGGCTTGCAACTTCAGGAACCACTCCACCGAATTGGGCATGCTGATCCACACTTGATGCTAGGGCATTAGCCAATAATTCCCGGCCACGAACAATTCCAATCCCGGTTTCATCACAGGAGGTTTCAATTCCAAGAACTATTGGTTCGCCAATATTCATGATCCCCTCTCGCGATCATCACGGCGCAAAATCAACGCATCCGTTCCGTCGGCGTAGTACTTAGCCCGCTTACTAATCTCAACAAAGCGAAATGACGAATACAGGGAAAGCGCATTCGCGTTGTCACTGCGCACCTCAAGAAAAATAAAGGTGACGTCTAATTCACGTGAGCGGCCAAGCAACTGATTCAGTAACTCACGACCCAGTCCCCTCCCTTGGAAAGTGCCGCTTACCGCAATCGTTTGAATGTCAGCGTCACTACCTGAAATGCTCAGGCCCGCATATCCGCTGAGCACACCAGCACTTTCCACAACAAAATAATGATTATGTAGTTGCGCCAACTCCCGCCACCATTGATCCGTTGACCACGGGTCATGGGGGAACAGGTCACGTTCAAGAACTTCAATTGCCGGAATGTCCCACCAGCGCATAGCTCGAATCTCAATGGTGGAAGTTGTCATAACTGCACCGGAGCACTGGGTTGGGCATCAACTTCCCGCAAATACATGGGAGTCACATCATGGCGGTCACCCCGCTGCGCGCACGCGGCAATATCAATTGCGTGCGGAAGAACCTGCGTTAATAGCGGAATCTCTAGTTCGGCAGCCATCGAGGCAACAACTTCAGTGAGATCAACACTAGGACCGGAAAGCTTGGTTCCGCTGCAATCAAATTTCGCCCAGTAATACTCCTTGCGGCGAGCATCTGTTGCTGCGATAAATTCACTACCTGGCTCCACTTGCCCTTCGCGAATAATCGCATTGGCAACAGCGTCTAGGGAACAGACTCCAACTACCGGCACCGACCAGGCCGCTGACAGCCCTTGGGCAAAAGCAATCCCAACACGCAAACCGGTGTAGGGACCCGGTCCAACACCGCAAGCAATCAGGTCGGGTAGCGAATTCAGATCCAATTCCAATTGCGTGAACAACGTTCCAATGGCTTCCAAGTGTCCGCGGGCATCAGTGTGGCTCGCCATTGAAATCACTGAACCGGAATCAACCAGGGCGATTGAACTCAATGCCGTTGACGTGTCGACCGCAAGGATTCTCATGCGAGTACCGATTCAATCCGCTTGAGAAACGACTCCCCCAAAGGCAAGTGTGCCGTGAACTCGATTTCACGCCCACTCTCGATTTCAGAATCAATCCGCATCTCCACGACACAATCACCGAATTCATTTGCCCACCGCGCTCCCCACTCAACCAGCGTTAGCGAATCCTCAGCGTCAATCTCTGACCACAAGTCCAGGAGTTGATCAACCGCACTCACCCGATACACATCAAGGTGCAGCAGTCCAAGTGAAGAAGATGGGTACGACTTGCTCATCACAAATGTTGGACTGGTCACCGGTTCAGTGATTCCAAGGCCACGGGCAACACCTTGGGCAAACGTGGTCTTGCCAGCACCCAACTCACCCGTGAGAATCAACACGTCACCGCCGTTAGCAATCCCGGCAATTGATTCACCAAGGGATTGCATCTCTTCAGGAGTTTCAATCCTCATGTTGGTCAAGTCTTTCAATTACTCGGTCAACAAAACCCGTGAGTAATTCATTAACTTCCTCATGACGCTCAATTGTCACCATGTGACCACTTTCAGCGAGCACGACAAATTCAGCCCCTGGAACCCGCTCAATAATCGTCTCACTCAATGCAGGTGGGGTTAGTCGATCTGATTCACCAACAATCACCAAGGTTTCAACCTGCTGCAGTCGCTCAAGGGATTTGAGTTTGTTGTGTTCATAGATATTTGGTAGGAAATCAACCAAGATATTGAAATTAGTTGACGAAACCATGTCGGCAACAAATTCACCCGCATGAATTGGTGCAACTGACCCAAATGAATACAGTCGAGTAAGAAGCAAACCTAGATCGGTTTTGCTCCAGCGTGAATGCGAAAGCGCGGTCCCACCTTTAGCCATGGCGGAAGCAACCCCTGGCACCAGGCCTTGAATAACGCGAGAGATCGGTGCTGGTAGGCCAAGTGTTGACGCTGCGACCGAAGTTGCAGCACTAGAAATCAATCCGACCCCAATTACCTGGTTGCCGAAAAGTTCGGGGTGCTGTTCAACCAAAGCTAAGACCGACATGCCACCCATGGAGTGCCCGATCAAAATCAAGGTGTCTTGCGGTGCAACTTGATTAATAACAGAATACAAATCACGTCCGAGTTGATTAATGCTGTGATCTCGAAGCTGCGCATCAGAGACGTAGGTGGACTCGCCATGCCCTCGTTGGTCGTAGAAAACCAACGTTGCACGTTCGCGTAGGGCGAGGCGCTGGTAGTACCAGGAGTTGCGATTCAAAGCGAAGCCGTGTGGCATCACGATTGTGACCCGTGAGCCGGCAAGTCGATCAACTTCACCAACGAGTACCGCACCGTCGGAGGTAAAAACTTCAAATGGCTCACCATGTAAGGAATAGAACTCAGTTAAATCAACATCGCTATTGGGGGTAGCACTAAATCGAATGACCAGTCGTTCGGCAGCAGCACCAGCAGCAGCACCCAGGGCTACGGCGCCAAGTGAGAGCACCGCGCGTCCAGCGACCTTGCCAAAATCAACCGCCACCTGCGCACTTCACCACCTCACACCAAGAGATCTACGAATAAGTATTAAACTATCAATCAAACAAAAAACTTCACACGTGAACCCGCGGTATTCGTGCTCCAAGTCGAGTAACTATTTCGTACCCGACACTTCCGCTGGCCAGACCCCACTGATCAGCAGTCCACTCGCCGTGCGCCCCTGAACCGAATAGGTACACCTCACTGCCTGAGTAAACGCCGGCATGACAATCGGTCAAATCAATCACGAATTGGTCCATGGCGATGGTGCCGACCTGTGCCACCATCTGCCCATCAACGGAAACCGCTACCTGATTGCTCGCACTGCGTGGAATTCCGTCCCCGTAACCCACCGGAACCAGTCCAAGCACCGAATTCCGCCCAGCGATCCAGGTATGGGAGTACGACACCCCAGCCCCCGCGGAGACCTCTTTCACCGAACTTAGTCGCGCAACTACCGTCATGACCGGGACCAAACCCAAGTCAGCAGAAGTGGCCCGTTGCGCATTCGGTGAAAGTCCATACATCCCAATTCCCACCCGAACGAGGTTAAGTCGAGAATCCGGATGCCACAGGGCCCCAGCTGTATTTGCAAGATGAACGACTTCCGGCTCAATCCCAGCTGAAGCAAACTCAGCAAGGGCCACGACAAAAACTGACCTTTGGGCAGCAACTGACTCAGCGGCTCGCTCCCCATCCGGATGATCTGCGCTCGCTAAGTGACTCCACACGCCACGAACACAAATGACTCCTTCGCTCACCAAGGCTTGTAACTCACCGAGAAGTGCACCTAACTCCACCGGTGGAAGCCCATTTCGGTTTAAGCCGGTATCAATTTTTACATGGATATTTGCGCACACTCCGCCCGCTCGGGCTGCTGTTGCAATCTCATGTAACTCGCGGGAACTTGAAACCGAAAGATCAACATCAGCTGCAACACATGCGGCGAGATCAGGGTCCGCTGGTGTGCTCAGCCAACTCAGCAACTTTCCGCGGTCCCCATCTGCCCGCAAAGCAAGCGCTTCAGAGGGCAAAGCGACGCCCAACCAAGCAACTCCATGGGCGCGCAGCAACGGGGCAACAAAGTCAACTCCGTGGCCATAAGCATCTGCTTTAACAACAGCCATCGCCTCAACACCCGCAATCGCGCGAATTGTGTCGTAATTGCGAAGGATCGCATCCCCACTTACATTTGCCCATGCTCGTGCTCGTGCCCTCGAATCAGAATCAGAATCAGAAACCGAACTAGACATCATGCAACACCTCCCCCACCATGTGGCCAATATCAACAGCTGTCGGATTTTCCACCTGCGCTTCGGCAATGCGCCCAGCCCGTGAATGGATCCACACTCCCGCAGCGACAACCGCCAACACATCAACATCAGCAAGATCGCTGCCAGCAAGCAGCCCACCAAGAATTCCAGTGAGAACATCACCTGAACCGGCGGTGCCCAATGCTGGACTTGCCTCAATGTCAACGAAAGCGCGGCCATCAGGACCAACCACCAGAGTTCGCGGACCCTTCGCCACGACAATCACATTCAATTCACGTGCAGCAGCACGCACCGACTCAAGGTCAAAGCCGGTCAAACTCGGAAAGAGTTGCCGAAACTCACCAACATGCGGCGTCAGGACCGTAACCCCCAACCGACTGGAAAGTGCTAAACGCACGTCCGCTGTAACTGCCACAGCACTCAGCGCCCCAGCATCAAGCACCAATGGCAGTGATCCACCTGTAACAGTCTTCAAGAACGAGTGCTCAGATTGACGACCTGAGAACCCAGGACCAATTGCCCACCCCGTTATGCGTGGTGAATCCGAATCAAATGCAACAACATGAGGAAATGACTCAAGGACGAAATCGCGATCAACGAATCCCTCGTGCAACATGACCATGCCAACACCACTGTGCTGCGCTCCCAAAACAGTCAGCAAGGCAGCACCGGGAAAACTTGGTGAACCCGCAGCGATCCCCACCACTCCACGGGAGTACTTATATGAGTCAAAATTCAAGGTAGGGGCTAATTCAGCGACCTCTTGATCCCCCAGGATCTGTAAAACAGGGTCGGTACCAAATTCCAAATCCAGATCAACTACCTCAATCGCTCCGGCAAATTGGGCACCGGGCGCGAGCACCAGTCCAGGTTTGAGGGCACCAAAAGTAAATGTGACATCAGCATGAACACACACATCAACTTCACAATCGCCTTTGTCTGCATTAACTCCGCTGGGGATATCAACAGCGACAACCAAAGGTGACCTGTTAATAAAGCGTGCAAGTTCAACATCAACCGGTCGTGAACTTCCCAATCCAGCAATCCCGTCAAGAACCAGATCAAATTCACCATCAAGTGAATAAATCACGCGACCACCAGCTTTGACGCATGCGGCTAATCCGGTTTCGTGGCTCACGCCAGGAACAACGCAATACACCCGAACGCAAACTCCACGACTCGCTAGCAGCGCCCCCGCAAAGAGTGCATCGCCACCGTTATTACCCGGACCTGCAACAACCAACACCGTAGTGCCATAAACGCGGCCAAATGTTTCCCGCAACAAATCAGCGCAACCAACACTCAGTGCAAATGCCGCTCGTTGCATGAGTGAACCCGGCGCAGTAACCAAAAATGCACGTTCTTCCGCAGCACGAATTTGTGCAACCGAATAGACCGGCAAACCTAGATCGCGTGAAACCGAATCAGCAGCCATAGAACTATTCGACAGTTACGGATTTGGCAAGGTTTCGAGGTTGGTCAACATCATGACCCTTCTCCCTTGCCATCTCAATGGCAAAAATCTGCAAAGGCACAACAGCTACAAGTGGCTGCATCAACGTTGGTACGGCGGGAATGCGAATAATGTGGTCAGCGAAAGGAACAATGCTTTCGTCGCCCTCTTCTGCGATTGCGATCACTTTGGCGCCACGAGCGCGCACCTCTTGAACATTGGAAACGATCTTGTCGTGCAGCACGGCCCGGCCTTGTGGGGAGGGAACAATCACGATCACCGGGGTGCCCTCTTCGATCAAAGCAATTGGCCCGTGCTTGAGCTCACCTGCGGGAAAACCTTCGGCGTGCATGTAGGCCAGCTCTTTGAGTTTGAGTGCTCCTTCAAGTGCAACGGGATAACCAACGTGACGACCAAGGAAGATCACCAATTTCGCAGAAGCAAGTGAACGAGCCAATTCGCGTACCGGTTCTGCGGTGTCCAGTACCAAGTCCACCTGCCGCGGCATGTCCCCCAGATCAGCGAGGATCGCTCGGATTTCGTCTTCAAACATTGCCCCACGGACCTGGGCTAAGAACAATCCCACCAAATAGGTTGCCGTGATTTGAGTCAGGAATGCTTTCGTGCTGGCAACCGCGATTTCAGGGCCGGCGTAGGTGTAAATCACCGCGTCAGATTCGCGCGGGATCGTCGACCCGACCGTATTACAGATCGCCAATGTTCGAGCACCCTGTGATTTGGCATGGCGCAATGCCATCAAGGTATCCATGGTTTCACCGGACTGCGAGATTGCAATCACGAGCGAGTCGGGACCAACAATTGGATCTCGGTAACGGAATTCACTTGCCAACTCAACGTCAACAGGAAGGTGCGTCCAATGTTCAATTGCATATTTAGCGACCATCCCTGCATAGGCTGCAGTTCCGCATGCAATCACGATCACTTTATTAATGTGTTGCAATAAAACGGGATCAATGCTGAGTTCATCCAATTTAATCCGGTGATTTTCATCTATCCGTCCAAGCAAGGAATCCGCGACAGCTTTGGGCTGCTCAGAAATCTCCTTTTGCATGAACCATTCAAAGCCACCCTTTTCAGCGGATGATGCATCCCAATCAATGGTGAATGGTTTCGCCTCCACAATATTTCCAGAAAAATCAGTGACAACAATGGAGTCGGCTTTCATGATCACTATTTGATCTTGGCCGAGTTCCAATGCCGAACGGGTGTAGGCAACAAATGCGCTGACATCGGATGCCAAGAAATTACCGCCCTCGCCCAAACCAACAACAAGTGGTGAATTACGGCGAGCACCAACAACAAGATCAGGTTGATCACGGTCAATCACAACGAGGGTGAATGCGCCTTCAAGTCTCGAACACACCGCCTGCATAGCCAACGGCAGCGAGTTCCCCACCTCCGGCAGCGCACGAGCCATGAGATGCGCAACTACTTCAGTATCAGTTTCGGATTCGAGTGAAATCCCAGCAGCCTCAAGTTCGGTACGTAAAACCTGAAAATTTTCGATGATCCCGTTATGGATCACAGCAATGCGTTGATCTGAACTCACATGCGGGTGAGCATTGCGATCGGTTGGTCCGCCATGGGTTGCCCAGCGGGTGTGACCGATTCCAGTCGTTGAACCAGGTAGTGGATCCTCACCGAGCAGAAGCTCCAGATTGCCCAGCTTCCCTGCCTTCTTGCGGACCTCCAACGTCCCGTCAGCGATTACCGCTAACCCGGCTGAGTCATAGCCTCGATACTCCATGCGTCGAAGCCCCGCCACAATGATCTCTAGAGCCTGCTTCTCACCAACGTATCCAACGATTCCGCACACAAGGCCAGCCTACTGTGAACCAGATCTCACTAGCTTTTCTCCTGCTCCAGTGCAACCTCACGGATCTGGTGGAGAGAGTTACGCCCTAATCTGCCGGATTCCATCACGATTTCCCCACGCGCGATCTGCCGTCAGGACCTCTGCTTCCAATCGATCAGCGAGGGCTAAGCACAAACGATCACCAAGTGAAAGGGACGAATTCTCTTCGTAGAGATCTACTGCTCTTACCGCGTCCGCTCTCGTCACCGGCTCAATCACGAGACCAACGGCCATGAGAATGGAGCCGGCCCAACTGCGTGTGACGCGACCTTCAATCTTGAGTAACACCTCCGACCAGTTTGCCGCACCAATGGTCGAATCTGCGAGGTGGGCTTTAACAATTTCGCTGCCTCGCTCGCGGAACAGGTAAGCCAAAAGCGCTGACGAATCAAGGACGATCATCACGCTCACGCTCTACTTCTTGTCTGCGTTCAGCAAGTAATTCTGCGACTGGATCGCGGTCCTTAAAACTGGCTCGAACCAATTCCAAAGCTTGGTCTGCGGACATGACCAGGAAGCCTTCCTCGGTATCAATTGAGACCAGTGAAGTTCCTTTTTCCCACCCGTGCCGCTGTCGAACCTCAACCGGGATAACAAACCTTCCCCGGTCACCCAGCGCTACCGGATAAGGGATCGGGTTATTAAGAAGAGTTTCCATAAAAGAAAAATACCACAAAAATACTTTTGTGGGAATAGGAATTTCTCTTCCCGTAATTACTTTTTGCACGTCAAGACATTCTTTTATCCGAATACCGGAGAGTCGCTGAAAATAAACGTGCCCAGGGCGCGCCCAGGGATCGGGTGATTCCTGCCGTTCAGATATTTGTTAGTGATCGAGCGCGAGCTCAGCGGTAATCACACGCGCCAACTGCTCGGCAACCCGCTGGGCCGCGACCTGGCTCTGCGCCTCAACCATGACTCGGATAACGGGTTCGGTACCGGAAGGACGAAGGAGGATTCGCCCGCTTCCATCCAGTTCTGATTCCAGAAGTTCAAGTTCGGCTGCAACCCGCTCATTAGCAGCTAGGGCTGCGCGGTCAACTCCCCCAACATTGATAAGTACCTGTGGCAATTTAGTGACAACGCCGGCCAGCTCGGCTAAAGACTTTCCACTACTGGAGACACGGGCCAATAAATGCAATGCGGTCAGAACGCCATCACCGGTTGTTCCAAACTCGCTGATAACGACATGCCCGCTTTGCTCGCCACCAAGAACAAAACCATGCTCGCGCATTGATTCCAGAACGTACCGGTCACCAACTGCGGTTGAAATCACCGTGATTCCCGCTGATTCCATGGCTTGGTTGAAACCAAGGTTAGCCATCACGGTTGAAACGACAGTGTTATGGATTAAAGTTCCAGCAGAGGCCATTGAGATAGCGAGGATTCCCAGAATGTGATCACCGTCAACGTCATTGCCCAGTGAATCAATCGCGAGGCAACGATCAGCGTCCCCGTCAAATGCGATTCCAGCATCAGCACCATGCTCAACCACAGCAACCCGAAGGTCGTCCAGGTGAGTACTTCCGCAGCCTTCATTGATGTTGAGGCCATTGGGTGCGGCGTGAATCGCAATGACTTCAGCACCGGCACGTCGGAGCGCTTCAGGCCCAACAACGCTTGCTGAACCATTAGCGCAATCAACAACTACTTTTAACCCGAAAAGTGGGGATTGCGAACCGAGAGTCGAGAGTAAGTGCGCAATAAACAGATCAGCGGCACTCGCATCACTGACTACCCGACCAACGTCACCACCAAGGGGTCGCTCCCACGGCTCACGCATCCGGTTTTCAATGGCAACTTCCAGTGCGTCGTCGAGCTTGACACCGCCTCGGGCAAAGAACTTAATGCCGTTGTCGGGCATGGGGTTATGGGATGCGGAAAGCATGACGCCCAGGTCGGCCTCAAGGGATGCAACTAAATAAGCAACCGCAGGGGTGGGAAGTGCTCCGACAAGGGTTACGTCAATGCCGGCGCTGGCAAGGCCCGCGACAACCGCGGCTTCAAGGAATTCCCCTGAAGCACGCGTGTCACGACCAACAATTGCCCGGGGTCGGTGTCCGGCAAATTCGCCGGAATCAGCCAAGACGTGCGCGGCAGCAACTGAAAGATCCAATGCCAATTCGGCAGTGAGATCCCTATTTGCTAAGCCACGAACGCCGTCGGTTCCAAATAGCCCCATGAAGACGTGCGAACCGCTCGGCTTAACGCTTGCTGTACTGCGAAGCCTTACGAGCTTTCTTCAGACCGTACTTCTTGCGCTCCTTGGCCCGTGGGTCACGAGTGAGGAATCCGGCCTTCTTCAAAATGGCGCGGTTGCCTTCCATATCAATCCCGTTAAGTGAACGAGCGATGCCCAAGCGAAGTGCACCAGCCTGACCGCTGGTGCCACCGCCATGCAGGCGAGCAATAACGTCAAACTGGCCAGGTGCTCCAAGGGAGACAAATGGCTCGTTCACGATCTGCTGGTGAACCTTGTTCGGGAAGTAGGACGCGAGATCGCGTCCATTGATCTTGAACTGGCCCGTTCCGGGAACAATACGAACGCGAGCAACGGCTTCCTTGCGGCGGCCAGTTGCGGCACCCGGTGCGATTACGACATCGCGGTTAATAACCGGCTTCGCACTTTCGCTGGTGTACTCCGAGGGAACTTCTTCGATTTCTGCTTCAACGACGTCAATAGCAACTTCAGACACGTAAATCTCTCCTTAGCGCTACTGCGCGACCTGGGTAATAACAAATGGCTTGGGTTCTTGGGCACTGTGTGGGTGATTGTCACCAACATAGAGCTTCAACTTGGTCAACTGCTGGCGACCGAGTTTGTTGTGAGGGAGCATTCCCTTAACTGCCTTCTCAACTGCCTTCGTTGGGTGTGACTCCAACAGTTCAGCGTAAGTGGTTGCCGTGAGGCCACCGGGGTAACCCGAGTGGCGGTACGCGATCTTCTGCTCACGCTTGGATCCGGTGAGTGCCACTTTGTCGGCATTAATAATGATCACGAAGTCGCCCGTATCCAGGTGCGGTGCGAAGGTGGGCTTGTGCTTGCCGCGAAGAAGTACCGCGGCCTGACTTGCGAGCCGTCCGAGAACAACGTCGGTGGCGTCAATTACGTGCCAAGTGCGAATGATCTCGCCGGCTTTGGGGCTATATGTGCGCATGGGGCGCTACCTTGCTTTCTCGTAGGGACTCGGTTTCTGCACCCACCGGTTGGCAGGCCGTACTGGGCACCTTCCAAGGAACCCAGGCTGCAACACTCACAGCGACCCCAAAGGATACCCACCCCTTGTGGCAACCCCCGAATCCCCCCTAGATAAGCGGAATTGCCGGAACTACCACGTTTCAACCAGCACTGACTCAGTTCTCAGTCTTCGGGCGAGTTCTGCGGCGCCGGAGTCAAGGGTAACAAATATGCACTTGTTCATTTTGGCGATCAGAGCGAGGTGAGCGTCACTGACTTGCCTGTATCCAGTCAAAAAGACTTGAGAAGTTGCCAACTCGGCTGCAAGCCCAACTTTGTCAACTACGAATTCGTGTTTCCCCACATTTTTCAGCGATTCAAGCACGCCTGCGCACGTATTTGGCGTGACTACTTCGCTCACAATGAGTGGATTACTTGATAATCTGATAAATCCTGATTCGGTGACCGGGCATGTGGCCCAGCCTTCACTCGCAGAGTCCAGGAACCATGACTGAGTATTTTCGTGAGATAAGTGAGTTGGCCAGGTAATTGCCATCAGCACGTTGACGTCCAGCAGCTACCTCACAGTTCACCGAGCGCCCGAGAGATCATGTCGTTCGTGATCGGCGCAGCTTGCGCACTTACCTCAAAGGTTGGGATCTCGTTTGCGCCACGAACCGGCAGTTTCTCCCGACCGAGACCTCGGCGGGCAAGCTCTGAAAGCGCCGCACCGAGTGAAATCTCCATTACCGAACTCATCTCGCGAGCATCTGCCAAAACTTGGTCATCAATTTCCAGCGTTGTCCTCATAGACCGACCATAGCCTCAGCACATCACAACATCAACAAAACTCATAAGTTCTGTGTCTTATGAGGGCAACGGTGGTTGTTTGGCAAGCCAAGCCTTAAACGAAGCGTCCTGCTCCTCGCGCCAGAGCGAAATTGACTCCGCTAATTCACCAGGCTCGTTAGTAAATAGGTGCGGGTAGCGAATCTGCTGGGCCAAAAGTAGTAGCCCGGTGATTCGAGAATCAGCGAGGGCTCCGTGCCAATCGGCTTCATTGAGTTCAAGTCCGTAACGCGCGACGGTTGGTTGCAGCCGACGCTGGGCCTTGCCCTTGACGAACTTATCCATTTGCTTGTCAATTACGTAGGGACAAATATCAGGCACACCCAAAAGGGGTTCAAGTCCAACCCGTTCAAGATTTGAATTAAGAATCGAACGATCAAACTGCGAGTTGAAACAGACTACCGGCAACTGTCGTGACACTAAGAATTCACGAATTGAAGCCAGCGCCTCCACTTGGGCTAGCCCTTGGGATTGACTCATCTCGTTTGTGATCCCGTGCACTGAACTTGCACCTGCCGGAATCTCGACGTCAACTTTGATCAACCATTCCTGCACTGAAACCTCGATACAGTCGCGAAACTCAATCGCAGCAGCACTCACAATTCGATCCGCACCAACGTCGACACCTGTTGTTTCGGTATCGAAAGCAATAAAACCTGAGTCAACCCACGACATAACTTCTCCTTCATTTCGTTTCAGATAAAACACAGTCAACCGCAATAATCCGGAGTATGGCACTTAAGGCTGACAACTCCTGAAAATCTGACTTCAACTAGGAAGTAGCAGGCGACGTCGGTACTGGATCTGTGACAGAACTTCTGCGTTACGTGGGTGAGTGAATGGTTCAACTCGCGATTCAAAGAGCTGCACGACCGGCTCGGTTGCGATCAACATTTCGTCGATCGCCCGGTTTACTGCTGCTACCGGAAACTCAATCGTGTCCGCAAACTGCAAGAAACTCTGTCGGGAAAGGTCATGATCCCTCCCTCCGAGAGATAACGCCATAGTTTGATCGCCAAATGACAATGTGCTGGGGACGTCGTAGATCGGAGCGATCCGCCATTCCCCGTCGACATTGATGATTGACGCGTTCTTCGCATGCAGATCACCATTACCCGTCAACCAGGCAAATAGAAATAGTCGGAAACTGTCACGGGCAGCAACCTTTTTCGATTGACAATGGCGAATCAGGGCAATTGACATTTGCTCCGCCGTCACGAGGTACTTATCTGCGGGATAAATCCCAAGCACTTGAGTTGCATCCTCCACCGGATGTCGAATAAGTACATTATTCGCATAGGCGCGATCGAAACGCTCGATGAGTAACCCTCGCGCTCCTACACGATCCGTAATTACCTGAAATTGTGGAACCGTGAAACCCACTTGACGCGCCAAACCAAGGAACCAGGCCTCATTTTCGACTAGATATGGATACTCCGGTAGCGTAAGTTTCAGAATTGAATCGCGGCCGGAACTTGATGCGGGCAACGTGATCATCGCGGCCGACGACTTATCTTGCAATCCTGACATTCCTCGCCGCTCGACTATCCCGTTGCGCTCCAACACTTCACGAAAGTCGATGTCAGCGCCTTCGTGCCACATCACAGTTGGCTCTGGGATCGCAGGAGGAAACTTCGATGGCACAACTCGAACGTCTCCAATTGCGTCAGCGCCAATTGCTAGCACCAACGAGAGTTCGTCGTCCAATGAAGTCTTTACGGCTGTACGCAGAGCGGTGAGTCGACGACCCTCAGGTAACAACCCAGCAAAAAACGGCGGAACAGCACCGGCAATGGTGATTACTGGTTCTGCAGAAAGACCAAGAGTGGTTGCAACAGGTGGACCGGGATCTGCCAAATACTCGGCTAAGTATTGAAATTCGATGCCCACACCAGCGCGAGTCAGTGTTGCAGCGACACGATCACCTTTGAGTACATGAGCAGTTTCAACCCCGCGCAGATCACGCAGTTCAGACTCAGTCGATATTGACGGCTCGGTCATCCTGATTCCATCATTGCGTTAACGCCGAGGTGCTTAACTCAAGACCAAGCGCGTCAAGGACCGCGACCACTTTGTCCATTCGCACACTGGCCTTGCCGTGTTCGAGTTCGCGAATGAACCGCTCCGATGTCCCAGCCAGGTCAGCAAGGTCTTGCTGCCGCAAGCCCAAGACTCGACGGCGCTCACGAATAGCCACTCCGAGATTGGCCACAACACACTCCCACCGACAAATATCAAGCAGCACGATCGTGCCGAATGATCTCATAATATCATCAAAATACCTAGGAAAATACCCATATAGGCAAGACCATGCCGATCAGTATCTCAATTGTCCCAATGCTCTACGTTCCCTCCGGGACAAGGAAGTTAATCGTCGCGGTGGTCAATAGTTTCCCATTGGGGCCGATTACCGAACTGGGACCTGAGCGAACGGAGCGTTCGGTGCCGTCAGCGGTGAAGGGAAGCCGTGACCGTGAAGGTGCCAGGAACGCCCTGCTTGTTCACGTAGTTCGCTACCTCCTTGGCTCGCACTTGGACCAGGTCAAGGTTTGCATCAAGAGAAGCCACAAACTTCTCGACTTTGGCCGAACGGACGTGTCAGGTGGGGACAACATGCAAATCCAACGTGGCCGAAGCCTGGGTGGATCACGCGATGAATTTTCGGCGGGTCTTTGTTGATACTTCTCGCTTGTTCATCGGACCCCCCTTGCTTGATCATGGCACGCGTAACCCTGTGACAGCGCAGTGAAGTCATCTAACTTGGAAACTATTTCTTATGCGAAGATCGGATCGCCACCCCCTGTACCTGATTAAGCGAGCGTGATCCACACTTTGCGCAAAGGTTCGGTGATCGTCCACACTGTTTTTGCACCAGATGGTAGAAGTCCAATGGTTCCTGGTTCAAGAATTATCTCTCCGCCACGGTCGCAGGTAACCGTGCCACGACCGGTGATCACAACGAAGACTTCTTCGACTTCAGTGTCAGTTGACGTTCCAACCGAATGTTCCCACACTCCCACTTCCATGTCACCTTCGACGTCGAGTGCTGCGACTCCCGTTGTCACACTGGCGTTGTCTTTGAGCTGACTGTGATGAATGTTGAGGCTGTTGGCGCTGTATCCGCGAATCATGTTGCAACGTTAGATGCATAGTGGGTCAAAGTGTCAGAGGTTGGGTTTACCGTGTGTTTATGGATGACAACAGCGGTATTGAGAAGAAGCCCAAAATGACAACTGAGGAAATCGCGGACATGTTCGGCGCATTCCCGAACTTTGAAATTCCAGTGGATTCGTCACCGGAAGATCATGAAGACTGATTGCCCGTTTCAAGATATAGGAATATTCCGATAGACATTGCTTATCGGAATATTCCTATAGTAGAGTTCAGGCATGACACTCCGAGGAAATGTGGATGACCCGCAAGCATTGGGTCGACTCCTACAACAATCACGGCTGATCATGGGACTCACTCAGGGTGAACTCGCCCAGAAACTCGATATTTCCCAAGGCTACGTTAGCGAACTTGAAGGAGGTATTTCCTCCTTGGCACTCAAGCGGACATTTGAGTTCATGAGGCTCACAGGGATGACCCTCTATGCCGAGATTCCCGAAGTCGGAAGCTCATATGACTAGCCTCGAGGTTCACCTTTATGGCGAACATGTTGGAGATCTTGTTGGTGACTCATGGCGAGATTTTGATTTCATCGCAACTCCAGCAGGTCTGGAGACATTTGGCGCAGGTAGCACGGTCATTTCTGAGTCTGTTCCACTCCTTTCACTACAACCTCGCGGTAAAGCAAGCCGTCGCCGGAACTTCTTTGATGAGTTGTTGCCTGAAGGCGTGAATCGTCAGCGACTTGCCGACCGCGCCCGTGTACCGATCACCGACACGCTCGGACTACTAGTTGCCTACGGACGCGATATGGCTGGTGCCCTCCAGATCATCGATCCAAATTCTGAGTCTGGGGAATTTACTGCCAGGGCTCAGATTTTGAGTGCAAAACAAATCAAAGTTCTCCTTGGAGACTCCGCTGGTTTTCCCCTTGGTAACGCGCCAATAACTGGCAAAGCTTCACTCGCTGGCGTACAAGAAAAAATACTGCTGGCCAAAGTTGGTCGCCGGTGGGCGCAATGCCTGTACGGATACCCTTCAACCCACATAATCAAACCTGTATCCACCGCCTATCCCGACATGATCTACAACGAGGAGTACACCTCACGAATTGCTCGAGCTTTGGGGATCGCCAATTACGTGACTTCCATTGAAACTTTTTTTGGGACCGACGCTTTAGTTATTAAACGATACGATCGCTGCGAAATCTCAGAACGAACACCTGATGGTCGCTTGAATCAAGAAGACTTCAGTCAAGCCCTCGGCGCATCCCGCTCTGAGAAATACCAAGAACGAGGTGGGAAAGTCAGTTTGTCACGAGTTGCACAAATTGTTGCCAATCTTCAAGGAAACGCCGGGATAGCAGAACTCCTTGTCCACGTAACTCTCAGTTTCATTGTAGGAAACCTCGATCTGCATACCAAAAATATTTCACTACTTCGCCCACCTGACGGCCGAGCGCATTTGGCACCCGCCTACGACGTTGTTCCGTTAACTCACTACCCATCAATTGATGGTCGCATAGCCATGTCGATCAATAACAAGTACGAATACTCAGCGATTACACGCGGTGATCTAATTCAAGAGGCCACCAATTGGGGTTTGCCAATTGATTTGGCCCAAACCGTGATGGCTGAAACTCTGTCTTCGATTCGATTGACGGTCAAAAATGAAAACCCACACTTTGGTGCTTTTACTGGATTGGCAAAATCAATTGATGCGCAAGTCAACCGACTTGAAAAGCAAGAGTAACCACTAACCCCATCGGGGTTCGGTAGTTTCAATCACTTTTTTGTCACTGCCAACGTAGATGAATCGATCAAAGTTCTTGGCAAACCAGCGGTCGTGCGTCACAGCAACAACCGTTCCGTCAAAAGCGTCAAGACCGATTTCAAGGGCTTGACCGCTGGCAAGGTCGAGGTTGTCCGTTGGTTCGTCTAGCAGTAACAACGTTGCACCGCTGAGTTCAAGTAAAAGAATTTGAAAGCGAGCTTGCTGGCCGCCCGAAAGAGTTTCAAACTTTTGTTCACTCGACTCGGCGAGTTCGTATCGATCCAGTGCACGTGCTGCTTGTTCGCGCGGCATGCCGTTACGGTGGCCGTCACCTCGGTGCAGGATCTCAATAAGGGTTCGGCCTTCAAGGTCGGGGCGCACGTGGGTTTGGGCGAACCAACCTGGTCGTACTCTCGCGCCAAGTGTTGCCTTGCCCCTGTGGGTAACTGTTGGAATATCGACTTCACCGACAGGTTGGTGCTCAATGTCTGGGTCAGAGCCACCAAGGGCCAGTAGTCGCAGTAGATGTGATTTGCCGGTGCCGTTGCTGCCCAGCACCGCAAGGCGTTCGCCGTACCAGACTTCAAGATCAAAAGGTTCGGTCAAGTTTGTCAGTTCCAAGCCCTTGATCACGATTGCTCGTTTGGCGGTGCGCCCACCTTTAAGTCGCATGTTAATTTTCTGTTCTCTGGCAACGGCCGTTGGTGGTCCTTTTTCCTCGAATTTTGCGAGTCGGGTTTGGGCGGCTTGGTAACGGCTAGCCATCCCGTCGTGGAAAGTTGCCTTGGCTTTGAGTGTGAGAACCAGTTTTTTGAGTTGCGCGTGTTCTTCATCCCAACGGCGCTTGAGTTCTTCGAGTCTGCTGAAGCGTTCCGCGCGCACTTCATGAAAGTTGGTGAAACTCCCGCCGTGCACCCATGCGGTGTTACCCGCTGCGCCAAGTTCAAGGCTGACGATATGGGTGGTTGCGTTGCTCAGCAGTTCCCGGTCATGGGAAATCAACATGACCGTCTTGTTGGATTCCTTGAGTTGATTCTCTAACCAGATTTTGCCCGGAACGTCGAGATAGTTGTCGGGTTCATCGAGAATGAGAACCTCTGATTTGTCCCTCAATAAATACTCGAGAACTATTCGTTTTTGCTCTCCCCCAGAAAATGTTCCCACTTGGCGGTTTTTCAAACTCTCGTAACTTTTACCCATGGCACTGATTGTCACGAAATCCCACAGCACTTCCGCGTCGTAGCCACCTGCGTCACCAAAGTCGGCGAGTGCTTGCGCGTATTTCATTTGATTGCGCTCACTGTCGTCGTCCATGAGGGCGAGTTCGCACTTATCAACTTTTGCTGCAGCATTTTTTAATGCTTGCGGGCTTACTTCCAGTAATAGGTCGCGCAATGTCCCCTGGGTCATGTGACCAATGAACTGGCGCATGACAGCGAGGTGACCGGTATGGGTGATCTGGCCTTCATCGGGCGTCAGGTCACCTGCGGTGAGTTTGAGAAGAGTTGTTTTTCCAGCGCCATTTGGACCTACCAGGGCAGCAACGGCTCCTTCGGACACACGGAAGGTGACGTCGTTGAGGAGCACGCGGCCGTCGGGCAGGGAGTAGGTGATGCGGGAGACGTCAATGTGGCTCATGTGGGTCGCAAGCGTATCTGGGCGGTTTCAAATCCTCCGTTAGAGAGTCACGGCTGTTTCAATTACGTGGGCATCTCGTGCCTTCAACCCTCCCAGGGGCACAACTTCAACAGGGCATTCGAGTAACTGTCTTAGTGCAATCTCGAGATGCACTTGGTCAAGGATTGAAGCGCCCCGTTCAAACTCGACCAAAAAATCGATGTCAGAATTCTCTCGGTCTTCGCCTTGCGCCACTGATCCAAAGAGTCGAATTTCAATTGCCTTGTGTTGATTCGCCAGCGCTTTGATCTGCGCGACATTGGACAGCACTCTCGCCCGGATTACGCCCATAGCGCGACGACACTCGATTGCCACCTTCAGGAAGGAGCCGCACAGATCCGGGGCGCATGATTCCAGTCAGAGGGTACTTAACTTTCGAGGATCTCTTGGATCAGGTATTGGGCTCGCGGTGGGATTGGATAGTTCGGGCCAAGGCTTCTTCGAGCCGCCTCTATTGCTTCATCAACATTGTGAATATTTAGCGTATGCAGGAGCAACGCAATATCTGCACGGTCACTTTCCACGTGTGAGGCAACTACTTTCATTGCAAGCATGTGCTCGGCGCTTGCAACGCATACCCTCAAGTTTTCAGTCTCGAAGATCACCTCTTGTTGTGAATCTACGCATGGCGGGACGAATCCCTTTGCTGCGTCGTTTAACCAGTCATCATTTAAACCATGTCTCACTGCTAACTTCGCAACAGCGGCTCGAACTTCACTCGTTGGCGCAAATACGGCATCAATGTCGCGAGTCGTTCATACTGAATCAAAACTCAATGCAATTGCCGCACCTCCAATGAGATAGACATCCGTCGTCTGCCCCTTGCTCGAAAGTTCATCCTCTAACTCATTCAACAGGCTCAACATTTGGACTTGATTGAAATCAGTCATGCGCGCAGCAACGCCGTGTTAGTGATGAATACGCCACGGATTCGAAATTCACCCGGAGATTGAACCATTGCCCACGCGCGGCCATATTCCGAGCTGGAAACAAACCACCATGGACGAGCCACTCGCTGAGGATTTTTGGCCCAAGTCCGAGCCTGCCAGCCATCACGTGTTGCTAACCAACATGCAAGTGCTGCGAACGACGCGTCCAGGCCGGTGTGACCCGTAAGTTTTGGTGCGACTTGAAACACTTCGATTGCGGTGATCGGTCCGGTGTGTCGCAACAGTGAATCGTATTCATCAAGGAGTTGGAGAACACCGAACCGCCAAAGGTCTTCACTTGTTGGATCCCCATTATTTAGCAGCGCTAGAGCTTCGTCGGCTGCGAAATCAACAGTGGTTGCGAACATGACTGAAATCTACCCTTACTTTCACGAAAATTCACACTTCCTCTTACGGACCCTGCGTCATTTGAGACTCGCGAGTTCGCTTTGTGTCAGATAGATTCCATGTCGGAAGAATGCTTTGGGGGTCTGACTTCGCGCGAGGGCCTGTAGGGCTTTTATAGGTTCGACATCCCAGCGCTCCTGCAAGATTCGACTTGAGGAATTGGCCCATTCCGGGATCGGCAGATTATCCTGAGCTGGCCAGAACTCGGCCAAGCCGGCGAGAAGTGTGTCAAAATGTGGGTCATTCGTTGTGATCGGCTCGATGAGACAAAGGCTGACACGAATTGCAGGGGTGGCGCTCTGTAGACCATCAGAAAGTCGTATCAATCTGCGCCACGCTCTTTCGTCACTGCGGTTTTCTAGGCTTTTCCTAATCTCAATTTCCTGCTCCCATAGTGCTTTGCTCGTCGTCGGTATCAGAGTGAGTCGGTACCCAAGCGAGTCAATAAGCTAGCCCAATCGTTCTACCGATGTCCCACGGGCGCTGGACTCGACCTCAGCGATCCCGTGGTTGGGGAGTCCCAGAGCGAGCACCGACATCGCGCTGAGTCGCACCTCTGCTCAATCACGTCGTTCGTAAGAGTTCTCCCGCGTTCCTTTTGACCTCCGTAATTTTATACGTTATTTCATATCAACTTGAACCCCATCACCTCATGTTTGAAGAATCCGGAATGGAGGTAGGCCCACAGGGAAAAAATACAAAATCATGAAGGAAATTTTCCTTTAGACACAATTACGCATGCACACTCGTCCGAGAATCTCGAGAATCCTGTCGAAATAGCTGGGTCTTGTTG
Source organism: Candidatus Nanopelagicales bacterium (assembly GCA_041689915.1). Classification (GTDB taxonomy): domain Bacteria; phylum Actinomycetota; class Actinomycetes; order S36-B12; family S36-B12; genus UBA4592. The sequence continues at coordinate 23,371 of JBDNFH010000014.1, forward strand.
GTTGCTTTAGCGTCCCTGGTCGCGGTCCATGCCGCGCCTGGCCCTCGTTTCACCTTGGCGAGCATGAAGCTCTTCATCTGTTGGGTAGCCGACTTCTTCGAGGACTAAGGGGAACGCTTCCATGGTTTGAATGTGGGAGAGCTTTTCTTCTTGGTCGAGTAGGTGTTGGGTCCAGGTGACGGGTTTGCGACCATCGCCTATTGGGAGGAGCGCTCCAACAATGGTGCGCACCATGGAGTAGCAGAATGCGTCGGCGCGAATTGTCATGACAACGTAGTTGTCGCTATTGCGGTGCCATTCGAGTTTTTGAAGTTCCCGGATTGTGGTGGCTTTAGGTTTTTCTTTGCAGAAGGCAAAGAAGTCGTGGATACCGATGAGTGCTTGACTGGCTTCATTGAGTCGGTCAACGTCAAGTGGTACCGGCCACGGCAAAACTTCGTGGCGGTGAAGTGGCGCCGGACCGGTTGGGTCGTCACACACAGTGTAGGAGTACTCGCGCCACAGGGCTGAAAAACGCGCATCAAAACCAAATGGTGCTTCTTCGATTCTTCGAATCCGAATATCACCCGGCAGTGCCTTATTGATTCGGTCAGCTGTGAGGATGCCCAATTCTGGGTGATCACGTGGGAGGTCAAAGTGAAAGACCTGATTGCGAGCATGCACGCCGGCATCGGTGCGCCCAGCCACAATTGTTGGTAATTCAAGTTGGTGGATGAGCGCGCCGATAATATTTTCAACCTCACCCTGGACCGAGCGGGCCTGCATTTGAGAAGCCCAACCGTGAAAACCGGAGCCGTCGTAGGCGAGGAAGACGCGCAGACGAATCAGCCCGTCCCCGGGAAGACCGGGAACGGGCTGACCAATGTCGGTGTGCGAGTTCAGGATTTACTCCTTTAACTCGGCTTCGTCACTTACGGCAACTTCTTCTTCGCCTTCTACCTTTACCGGCTCGGAAGATTGCTCTGTTTCCTCTTCGAGGACTTCTTCTGTATCGGATTTGATCTCCTCGGTGGCCTCAGTGGACTCTGCGACCGCAACGGCTTCAGTTTTCGTCACTTCAGTTTCCGCACTTTCCTTGGCGGCACGCTTAGTTGCACCGGTCGCTTCAGCAACTACCTGCTCGGCCATTGGCTCAACCAGTTCAATGATCGCCATCGGGGCATTGTCGCCCTTCCGGTTACCAATCTTGATGATTCGCGTGTAGCCACCTGGGCGACCCGCATAACTTGGGCCAATCTCAGTGAATAGTGTATGCACAACACCCTTGTCCTTGACCACGGTGAGAACGCGACGGCGTGCCGCGATATCCCCGCGCTTTGCGAAGGTAACCAAGCGCTCAGCAACTGGTCGAAGTCGCTTTGCCTTTGCATGGGTAGTGGTGATGCGCCCGTGCTCAAAAAGAGCTGCGGCGAGGTTACCCAACATGAGCTTTTCGTGGGAAGCTCCCCCACCGAGGCGGGCTCCCTTAGCTGGCTGAGGCATCTTGTCTCCTTATTAATCTTGGTCAGTCCGAATGCGCTGCGAGCTCTTAGAGCTGCTCGTCCTCGGGGTAGGCATCTTCTGTGTAGGTAACGACAACTTCTTCAACTTCTTCGGGGTCGACATTCATGTCAACATCGGTGTCATCGAAGTAGACAGCGGTGCTGGGATCAAACCCGGGCGGGCTGTCCTTCAGCGCAAGACCAAGGCCGTGCAACTTTACTTTGATTTCGTCAATTGACTTAGCACCGAAGTTACGGATATCAAGCAGATCAGCCTCACTGCGGGTGATCAATTCACCAACAGTGTGGATACCTTCGCGCTTGAGGCAGTTGTAGGAACGCACGGTCATGTCGAGCTGCTCAATTGGGGTTGAGAGTTGCTCGGCAACAAACGCGTCAGTTGGGCTTGGACCAATATCAATACCTTCAGCATCAACATTCATCTCGCGAGCCAGACCAAAGAGTTCAACCAAGGTGGAACCAGCAGATGCAACAGCATCGCGTGGCAACATGCATGACTTGGTCTCAACATCAAGGATCAACTTGTCAAAGTCAGTGCGCTGCTCAACGCGAGTAGCCTCAACTTTGTAACTGACCTTGAGCACTGGTGAGTAGATCGAGTCGACCGGCATACGGCCGATCTCTTGCTCGGGGTGCTTGTTCATGGTTGACGGTACGTAACCGCGACCGCGCTCAACAACGAGTTCGATCTCGAGCTTGCCCTTGTCATTGAGTGTTGCAATGTGAAGTTCTGGGTTGTGAACCTCGACACCTGCCGGTGGCTGAATATCCGCCGCTGTCACATTGCCCGAACCTTGCTTGCGCAAGTACATGACGACTGGTTCGTCGATCTCACTGGAAACGACGAGCCCCTTGAGGTTCAGAATGATTTCAGTGACATCTTCTTTGATGCCATCAATTGTGCTGAACTCGTGCAGCACCCCATCAATGCGGATGCTGGTAACTGATGCACCCGGAATTGAGGAGAGCAAAGTCCGACGAAGTGAGTTACCAAGTGTGTAACCAAAACCTGGCTCAAGGGGTTCCAACACGAAACGTGAACGGAACTCGCTGATTGGTTCTTCGGTCAGAATTGGACGCTGACTAATGAGCACTTTTCATTTCCTTCCAGCGAT
>JBDNFH010000015.1:0-3312 GCA_041689915.1 Candidatus Nanopelagicales bacterium
CAAAATATGCCAAAGCCCAAACACAATCGCGGAAATCACAATCGCGGTCGTGAGGTCAAACCGCCGGGCGAGCATCGAAAATAAAACAGCTCGAAATGCGATCTCTTCAAATAAAACTGTTCCCAGCGGTACTTCTATCAGTGATTGAAAAAGCAGTCGGCCACCCGAGAGGGACCCGATTCGAACGTCTGCGAAAGCTTCGCGGGTTTTTTTAAAGATGGACCCAATCAGATACACCAAGGTAACGGCGGCAATTGAAATTCCCGCCCAGATCAGACCGGGCAACAGATAGGGGAAACCCAAGCCCATGTCGGTGAAGTCGTTACCGTCGAGCAAACCAATTGCCAGGAGTACGACCGCGCCGACGAACGCCCAGAGTAGGTAGTGAGTCTGGGGAGCAATCCGGTTGTTCACGATATTGATCACGACCAGCGCGGCGCCCACCAATAGAAGTGGCCACCAAGGCAAGCCAGCCACTTGTTCAGGGTAAATAGCTCCGGGGAAGATCAGGTCCATGGGGCGCTCACCCACCAGGAACTTGTTATCACGGGTTTGAGTCTACGTCGGATTGCCCGAAATCGGACACCTGCGAGACTACGTGGGTGAGCACACAGACTGATTTTGCCAGCGCGGAATACGCCCTTAATCGAGATCACAATCCTGATACCCCACTTGCCCGGGATCAGTACCTACTCCCAACAGATGCGCATGGCACACCAATTGCGTACCTGGCCGGCAATTCCCTGGGCTTGCAACCAAAATCCACGAAGGCCGCGATAGATCAGGAACTTGATTCCTGGGCAACACTTGCGGTCCGAGGTCATTCACACGGCGCTCACCCCTGGATGGCTTTCCCGTCGCTGTTGGCAGAGGCCTCCGCCGCAATAGTCGGTGCTCAGCCAAACGAGATTGTCATGATGAACAGCCTGACAATCAACATTCACATGCTGCTGGCAAGTTTTTATCAACCACGCGATCATCGCCGCAAAATTGTGATGGAGGATTACGCGTTCTCCTCAGACTCCTACGCGATCCGCTCCCACGTTGCGTTCCGTGGCGGTCACCCCGACAAAGACGTGATTCGACTCAAGCCGCGTGAAGGTGAAGATAGCTTAAGAACTGAAGACGTCATTGAAGTACTGCGCGATCGCGGTGACGAAATTGCGACCGTTTTATTTGGGGCCGTCAACTACTACTCTGGCGAATTCATGGACATTCCGGCAATCACCGCGGTCGCCCACGACATAGGGGCTTACGCCGGTTGGGACCTTGCGCACGCCGCTGGAAATATTCCCATGAGCATGCATGACTGGGATGTTGACTTCGCCGCTTGGTGTTCCTACAAATACCTCAATGCTGGACCCGGTTCCGTTGCCGGAGCGTTCATCCACGAAAAGCATCACAAGAGCGCACTCCCCCGCCTTGAAGGCTGGTGGACCAATAAACCCGAAACCCGATTCCGGATGGATCCGATTGTTGATCCCCTTGAAACCGCCGACGCCTGGGCGGTTTCTAATCCACCCCTTCTCATCATGGCTCCAGCGCTCAGCGCACTTGAAGTTTTCACCGAAGTTGGCATGCCTGCGCTTCGTGCTCGCAGTTTGCAACTTACCGAGTACATGCGCGAACTCATTACCGCACTTGACGCCAATGACCGCGTTCACGTGATTACCCCGAGCCACTCAGATCGTCACGGAGCACAACTCTCCATCCGCGTTCCAATCGAACCCTTTGCGCTCATTGAACGCATGTATGAAAATCATGGTGTTCTCGGAGATGCCCGCAACCCCGACATTATTCGACTGGCACCAATCCCCATGTACAACACGTTTCACGACGTGTGGCGCGCGGTTACCGCACTCTTTGCCGAACTAGACGACTAGAGCTAGCTACCTAGAATCCAGTGATGGGCACCCGGGCTTAACCGAGCAGTTGACGTATGCGGCTTAGCGTAGAACAACTCGCCACGATCGCCCTGTAACCGCACGAGGTTATGGGACAGGGTTTTAACCCCTAGAACACGCACAAAAAATCGGGTCAATTCGAGTGTGTCACAAACGGTCGTATGTGCGCACGCCCATGTGCCGAGGTTTTCTTGACTGAGCGTTTACGTGTTGCATTCTTCTCCTGGAGAGGCAATTGTTGACTTCCTCCCCGCCCTCACGGACGAGGTTTGCGCTCCCCGAAAAGGATTAAGACGCCACGGCAAAATGCGGACTCCTCCGGCCGCAAACTCCACACGGTGGCGGGGCTAGAGGTCGTTCATCGATGCGGCGATGTCAGAGACCTTCTGCACCAGTCGCAGCATCTGGGGGACGCGACGAAATCCATAGTGCTCGTAGAAGGTCGCGGCTCGCTCGTGCACAGCATCTACGACCACGAACCGTGCAGCCACCGTCTGAGTTGCAACCACGATCCGACCCAAGGCGTCCGCCAGTAAAGCCCCACCGGCGCCCGCCCCTTGATGAGCCTGGTCCAGGGCGAGACGGGCCAGCAGAACAGCCGGGATCTCCACCGGGCTGCCACGACCGACGCTCTTGGGTAGCGCATCACGTACCAACCGGTGCCCCGTCAAGCTGTAGTAGCCGACGACCAAGTCGGGGTCGCCGTCGGACTCGACCCAGACGAAGGTTCGGGCGACGCGGCGAGCCTGCGCCCCTGCTGCGTGCTCGCGGAGCCAGATGTCGAGTTCCGGCTCGCCAGAGTTCAAAGTGGAGAGTTCGTGGCGACCGAGGTCCAAAGGCTCGCTTCGGTAACCCACCCGCTCAGGTGCCGACCAGGCCGCGCGCCCGCAGAGCCGCGCGTGTTAGGGCTGCGTTGGGCTGTGCCGGCGCGTCCAGCGCCGTCAATAGGTCATCAAAGAACTCGGCCGGGACCGTCGTCTGTGTGTCGTGCTCCCGCAGAATCTGCTCGGCCCGGTCTTCTGCCGCGGAGCGTACGAAAGCACTAACCGGGACCTGCACCAGAGCAGCGGCACGCTCCAGCCGGGCCTTGCTATCAGGACGTACTCGAACCTCAAACCGCGCAGTCGCCGCCATGACGCTCCTCTCTTGTACGGATGATTGTACGTACAGTAGAGGAGCTGAGTCAAGACACCGACGTCCCTCACGTAGTTTGCTCTGGCATATGCGGGGGCGTCGAAAGTGGCTCAATTCGAGTGGGTCACAAACGGTCGTTTTCGACCCGAAATCTGTACCCACATATTGTGGTATACTTTTCCTCGAAGGAATCATATTCGCGGAGAGTGCCGACAAGCACGGTATTCCCCGCGCCGACGCACTCCACGCAGTGACGAACGCTGACGCGATCGAG
>JBDNFH010000016.1:0-23839 GCA_041689915.1 Candidatus Nanopelagicales bacterium
CAAAACCAGTCGGTGTCCCAGCGCCACAGGTAGTCGTTAATAGTGAGGTAGTCCTCTTTGAGAGTCTGAATAGACCGGTAGTAGATCGCCATACCGGTGTAGTCGCTGGTGTGGCGTCCGGCGGGCAATTCACCCACCATCGTGCCGATCGTTAAGTACTGCTCGCTCGGTGAAAAAACTGTTCCGTCAAGAAAGTCGACCGGGGCATGATTAAAAATTCCGGTCAAGACCAAGTCATGCATTGCCGTAGTGAGTTGCTGCGCGGAATCAAAGCGCACATGTGAGATGTGGACGAATGGTTTCGTTGGTTCAAGTTCGATTTTGAGTCGGAGTGCGTAGCCGAGGGAGCCATAGGAATTAGGGAATGAATAAAAGAGATCCCGATGTGGGTTTTCGGGATCGCCGCTGACGGTGAGAACTTCACCGGACCCGATCAAAATATCCATTTCCAGGACTGATTCATGTGGCGTGCCATTGCGAAAACTCGCGCTCTCAATTCCCAGGCCAGTAACCGCGCCACCCAGTGTGATTGTTCGAAGTTGCGGAACACAGAGAGGCATGAGGCCATAGGGGAGGGTCTCGGCAACGAGGTCTTCATAGGTGGTCATGCCGCCAACTTCGGCGGTCCGAGCAACCGGATCTACCTCGAAAACTGAGTCGAATGAGCCCACGTCCAGACCGGTGGCCGCGGTTGCGGCCCGCCCACGAAAAAGATTGCTGGTTTTTTTTGCAAGGCGAATTGGGGTATTGGCCGGGGCATCTGCGAGTTGGGTGCCGACGGTCATAAGGGACGCGTTGTATCCCAAACGCCAGGACTGGCTCGAATTTGATGTGAAACTCACCCAATAAATCTAGTGGATCCGCGGCGGGCGCGAGATCAAGTGGGGGAATAGGTGAGAATAAGAAGGTGAAGCGCAATTCTTGGATCCCCCTGGTCGCCGGTGCAGTTGCTTTCTTGCTCACCTTGGGGATCGGAGGGGCAGTCGGGACCGACTGGCTGGCTCGCAATATTGAGATGGATCGATTAGTCACCGCAATTGAAGCGTCCGAGGCGACCATGGGTGTGGTGGCAGACCAGGTCGGCGCAGTATTTGCTGGACTGGATGCCGCTGACCTTGAAGGCGCGCCGACCAATGCACAAACTGCCGCTGCCGTTGCCGAACTTGCCGGCATTGCAGTCGACGGTGCAGATTCAATCGGTGCCGCCGGGCGAGTGATCGCCGCGGTCAGCGTTTTGCCGTGGCACACCGAAATCAAAGCGGCTAAGGAAGCGTATTTACTGCACAACTTGGCGTGGCAGGCGTACATGCAGTCCGCAGTTGAAGACCCCGTTGCGTTGACGGTTCCACAACTTCTGGTTAATCAGAGCTTTGAAGACGCCCAGGAACCACTCGACAATGCGGTACCAGAGTTAGCACTATTTGATTTGCAGAGCCGAGTCAAAAACATTTTTATTGACGGCGCTCCGCAATCAAGCGGCGAAATTATCTAGTAGCTAGTCGAGTGCATCTTTTTTAGAAAGTGAGCTTGGCCACCAGATTTTTTTACCGATGTCGTAGGCGAGAGCTGGCACCAAAGTTGTTCGAACAATGAATGCGTCAATGAGAACACCCAGTGCTACCGCGAATCCAACCTGACGTAGGGCTACAAGTGGGAGAACTCCAAGCACGAGGAAAGTTGCGGCAAGTACAATTCCCGCGCTCGTGATTACTCCACCGGTGACGGTGAGACCCTTCAAAATTCCTTCGCGGGTACCAAGGAGCAAAGTTTCCTCCCGCACTCGAGTCATGAGGAAAATGTTGTAATCAACGCCGAGGGCCACCAAGAACACGAATGCAAATAATGGGAAGGAAGGGTCAGCGCCGGGGAAGTCGAAAATGTAATTAAACGCTAGAGCGCATGCCCCTAAAGTTGCAAAGTAGGAGAGCAACACTGTGCCAATCAAAATCAGTGGAGCATTAAATGCACGTAGCAAAATAATCAAAATAATTAGAACGACAATTAACACCGTGGGAATGATTACATTGCGGTCGCGCAGATTAGCATCATTAATGTCGAATGAAACGGCAGTCGGACCACCAACCCTTGCTTCTGCGTTGGCCATTGACGTAAAGCTCGTTCGCAAATCGCCAATGACTTCCTCGGCTTGTGAGGAATCGGCAGGTGCTTGCAAGGTGACTGAGAACAAAACGCGGCCATCAACTACCGGAACCTCACCGGTTGCAGGGTTTACATAAGGGATCGCATCGGCGACGCCGGGAGTTGCTGCAATCACCGAAAGGACCGCCTCACTACTGCCTTGATCAGCTGTAACAATTGTTTCGCTGCCCAGACCACCTGGGAAGTGGTCGACCAGAACCTTCTGGCCAATCACTGAATCAACTTCGTCGCCATTTGTGAACGAATCGGAGGTTGCCACCCCTCCCGCATTCAACGTGGTGCTGAATCCAGCAAAGACCAAAAGCACTAAGGCTGTTGACACCCAGGTAACGCGTGGCTTGCGCCCAACAAGTCCAGAAAGCTTTGACCAAACACCGGAGAGTTTGCTATCTGGCTCACCAAGCTTGGGAACCCTCGGCCAAAATGCCCAGCGCCCGCCGGGGAAGCGTTCACGGTTGAACGGACCACCGGAAGCTGCGAACACGCGCATTAAACCGAAGGCAATCCACATGACCAACGTGACTAGTGCTGCGATCCCACCAATGATGGCAAATGGGGCGAATGAAATGTTACTGACAAGTCCAAGGAGAAAGCCGACAACTGCTGGGACGAGGAAGGCAAGGATCGGGAGTGTGAAACTGGGGAAGGTGAGAAGTGCGGGCAAGAAGGTCAACATGATCAACATCGCGGCTATTACACCAACTGCGGACACCGGGCCGGTGGACTTATTCGAATTCAGTTCACTTAACAGTAGACACATAAGCCCGATAGATGTTGTGGCAGAGGAAGCGATGATCGGAGCCCGGACACCTTTGATCGCAGCACCAATTGCATCGGTATGGACGGAGTATTTGTGTAACTCCTCTCGGTATCGACTGACAAGCAAAAGCGAATAGTCCGTTCCCGCGCCGAATACCAAAACCGTCAAGATCCCTTGGCTCTGACCGTTAAGCACCAGTGCGTCATTATCCGCCAGGACATAGACAATTCCGCTGGCAACAGCGAGAGCAAAGCCGGCAGAGACCAACGGAATTAACCATAAAACCGGGCTGCGATAGACAAAGATCAAAATGATTGCAACAACAATTGCGGTGGCCAGCAAAAGTGCACCGTCAATAGCACCAAAGACTTTAATCAGATCCGCAAGGAAGCCACCTGGTCCGGTTACGTTAATTTGGAGTGTGTCGAACTGCACTGCGTAATCACGAATCATGTTCGTGATTTCAATGAATACGAACTCGCCACTATCGGTTCTTTCGCCACCGAGGTCACCGTTGACGGAGATGTTTACCAGCAGCGCTTTGCCATCTTCTGAAAGTAATGGGGCCAACTGTTCAGACTCTAAATACGAACCAACGCGCGATCCATCGGCAAGGGTTAGTTCAGGAATACCGGAAAGAAACTGCGTAATGGTGCTTTGATCGGATGCGGTAAGTGGTGAGCGATCAGGATGCGTGATAACGATCAGGATAGGAATTGCGGGATTGTCGGCAAAAAGAGCTTGCTCATCACTGACAACCGTGGACTCGGCCGAAGCGGGAAGGAATGTTGCACTGTCATTTTCTTGGACCTCAGACAGGCTGCCAGCCAGGGGACCAGCCCAACTGCCGATCATGAGCCACACGACAGCTGCGCCAACTGCCAACCACAATGCGCGTCGTCCGCGCTTGGTTGCGCTTTTCCCCGATGACCTTTCCCTCGTATTCAACTCACTCACGGACATAGCATTCCCTATTCGCGTTTATCACGCAAGTGTGCGCAATCGTCATCAACCGTCATTAACCGACAACGTCTCCCCCGCAAGCAATAGGGTCAGACAGTGTCCAGCGCCTTTGCAACCCTCGCAATTTCCGGAGTAATCGCGGTGGTCATTGCCGCGTTCCTCCGGCAATGGGGCTGGTCCATGTCTCTTCCGCTGATTGGGGCCGGCCTGTTATTGGGAATTGCACCGTTTGGACCCAATGAAGTTCCGGACCCGGAAATTATTCTGGTCGCCGTGCTGGCCCCGCTTGTTTTTGGTGAAGCCCTCGGATCCTCCTATTTAGATTTACGCAAAGTGGCCCGGCCGGTTCTCGTACTCGCAATTGGACTTGTGATTTTTTCAACCCTTGCCGTTGGTTTCGTTGGCTATTGGATTGCAGCGTTGCCCATTGCAGTTGCCATGGCGTTGGGAGCGGTTCTAGCACCAACCGATGCTGTCTCGGTGAGCACTATTGCCAAAAGAGCATCACTGCCAAGGCGCCTGGTTTCGATTCTGGAAGGTGAGAGTTTAGTTAACGATGGAACTGGCCTGACCGCTCTGAAAGTCGCGACCGTTGCTGCGATTGCCGGATCCATCACCATGGTCGACGTTGCAATTGATTTCTCGCTGGCTGTGTTCGTGGGTGTCGGCGTGGGGCTGTTTAGTGGCTGGGTCATGGGGCGGCTCTTGCGGCACAGTCAAGATCTCGTGCCGGCCAACTCCTTGGTAATCGTTGCTCCATTTCTCATATATATAGGTGCAGAAGCGGCCCAAGGTTCAGGCATCCTGGCAATTGTGGTGGCTGGACTCTATGTTGCTCATCGCCAAAATTCCGAGCCTGGCGCATCGGGACGGGTGCAAAGTACAGTGGTCTGGCGGCACCTAACCTTTATTTTGCAAGCGCTCGCCTTCTTTCTTATTGGGTTGCAAATCCCAGAAGTACTCGGCCAACTCAGTACATCTGAAATGCAAACTGCCCTTTTCCTTACGGGCGCGGTTGTACTCACTTTGATAGTCGCCCGCTCGGTATTCGTTTTCGGCATGGTGGGAGTTACCCGTCTAAAAAAATTATCCGGTACCCAACATGCAACCTTCGGTCGTGAGGCTGCAATCATGGCGTGGTCGGGTGCTCGTGGACCAATTTCAGGCTTGGCGGCCTTTTCAATCCCGTTGGTGACTTTGGCCGGTGACCCATTCCCGCACAGAGACCTGATTCTTGCTGTGAGTTTCATGGTCATAGTTATTACGCTGATATTGGCTGAGACACTTGGACCTGTTGCGCGCATGCTGAAAATTCCTGTTGACAACGACGCACCTGAAATTGCACGCGTACAGGGGACCCTCGCGAAAGCAGCGCTAATCCGCCTTGACACAGCACTTGAAGAACTTTCCCAAGCCGGTACTCCCCTCAATCCCGAGGCTGTAGAAACGCTGCGGAGGGATATGGAAATGCGCCTACGCAGAAGTGGCTCGGTGGCCCATGACCTAACGGAACCTTTAACGGCTGAACTTGAAATTTCACAAATGCTTACTGTTGCAATTTCCATGGTTCATGCAGAGCAAGAGGAACTAATTCGCATGCGAGATAGTGACGGGATACCTGACGCAATTGCGCGTCCCCTGCTGCGTGAATTGGATTCGCGCGAACAAGCTTTGGCCCGACAAACTCGCTGAGACATGAATTAATACTCGCGTTACGTGCTTATTCATAACAATCTCCGCACGTTTACACACTAATCGTGTCACAACTGTGTCGTGAACGTGTCATACCCCAAAAACTGCACATACGTTCATTAAAGCAAATATGTATCTGAGTTGATCAGATCGCCGTTTACCAATGATGAGTGGAGTACGAAATATGCAGTCGTTTACCAAGAAGTTGGCGGTCGTCATGGCCGCCGGCGCGCTGGCATTAACAGCGTGTTCGAGCGATTCAGGCTCGAGTGCAAGTGACCAGGGCGACACCGTCGCCGGAGCCAATGACCTCGGTGGCATATCCGTAACCGTAGGTTCAAAGGACTTTGACGAGCAATTATTGCTGGGCGAGATACTCGTTCAAGCATTCGGTGCCGCCGGCGCGGAAGTTAGCAATCAAGTCGATCTCGGTGGCACCAGTGTCGCTAGAAGCGCATTGACCTCCGGTGAAATTGACGTTTACCCCGAATACAACGGAACCGGCTGGGCAACTCACCTCGAACAAGAAGACCCAAGCTTTGACTCCGAAGAACTCACCGCAAACGTCAAGGCAATGGATTTTGAGAAAAACGGAATTGTTTGGATTGGGCGGTCACCTTTTAACAACACCTACGGTTTTGTTTCTAGCCCTGAAGCCACCGAAGCAAACGGTGGACCATTCACGACCCAGACTTTCATGGAGTACGTGCGTGACAATCCCGATTCAGTTGTCTGCATGGAGTCCGAGTACCCAGATCGTCCAGACGGTCTGATCCTGACGGAAACGGCAACCGGAATTGAACTGCCTGATGCTCAGTACAGCATTTTTGACGCCGGCGTGATCTACACCGAAACTGCAAACAACAACTGCACATTTGGTGAGGTCTACACAACTGACGGTCGTATTACGGCACTAGGTTTCTCGTTGGTTCAAGATCCAGGCATCAACATCGTTTACAACGTTTCCGCAACCATGCGTGCAGAAACGTATGACCAAGCACCAGATCAGTTCGAAGCCATTGTTGCTGCAATCTTGCAGCCACTGAACAACGAAAAGATGGCTGAACTCAATAAGCGCGTTTCAGCTGACGGTGAAGAACCCTCAGTAGTTGCTAATGACTACTTGGTTGAGCAAGGAATCATTGCAGGTTAGTAACACGAAGGTGTGTGGGCAGCGTTTAAAGAGTTTGCTGTTCACACACCTTTATGTTTTCTACCCCTAAATTGAGGACATTTGATGGATGGAATATTTAGTTGGTTCGACTACTTGTCGAGCCGCGGTGATTTAGTTACAGAGACACTGCTTCAAACTTTGACCTACGTGGTACTTGTCACGATCTCCGCGAGCATCGTTGCGATTGTCTTAGGAGTCGCGACGAGGCACAATCCGTTCGCAAAAGAACTTTCGTTGTCAATAGCGAGCGTGTTCTTAACGATTCCAGGCCTCGCGCTTTTTACGATCTTTATCCCGATCGTTGGCCTCGGTTTCACCCCGAGTTTCATTGCCCTATTCCTCTACGCACTCTTACCCATACTACGAAATACCGTCGCAGGTCTTGACTCGGTTGATCTAAGCGTCCTTGAGTCGGCCAAAGGCATGGGACTTACTTCAAGCCAAATCTTGTTGAAAGTGCAACTGCCATTGGCGTGGCCAATCATGCTTGCCGGCATTCGAGTCAGCGCACTTCTCACCGTAGGCATTTCAGCTATTGCAACCCTGGTTGCCGGTGGCGGCTTTGGCGACTTTATTAAGAGTGGCCTTGCACGCCTGCCGTTGCCGAACTCACTTGAAGCCATCTGGACCGGAGTGGTCCTGTCGTTGGCTCTGGCGTTGGCAATTGACCTACTCCTTCGAACTGTTGGCCAATTCACCAATCCCAGTGGAGTGCGCTCATGAACTTTGACAACAAGGAGAGCAATATGACTACCGTAAAAATTTCCCTTCGCAATGTGACCAAGAGATATCCAGGCGTTGAAAAACCTGCGGTAAAGGAAATGAGCCTTGACGTCGCAGCCGGTGAAATCCTGGTGCTCGTCGGGCCATCAGGCTGTGGCAAGAGCACCACCCTTCGTCTGATCAACCGGATGATTGAACCAAGCTCAGGTGAAATTATTTTTAACGGTAAAGATGTAACCAAGGGTGACCCCAATGAATTACGTCGCCACATGGGCTATGTGATCCAGCAGGTCGGGCTATTCCCGCACCGCACCATCGCGGAAAACATTGCCACTGTCCCCAAGTTGCTCAAGTGGTCGAAAAAGAAAGTCAATAACCGCGTTGACGAACTCCTTGAGTTGATTTCCATGGATCCAAAGATCTACCGCGACCGTTACCCCAGGGAACTTTCCGGTGGTCAAGCACAGCGAGTAGGTGTCGCCCGCGCATTGGGCGCTGATCCTGATGTGCTACTTATGGATGAACCATTTGGAGCGATCGATCCGATCACGCGTGACCGACTACAAAACGAATTCCTTAGACTCCAAGCTGACTTGAAGAAAACAATTGTTTTCGTAACCCATGATATTGATGAAGCGGTCAAAATGGGCGACCGAATTGCAATCCTTCGTGATCAATCTGAAATTGCACAACTGGATGCCCCTGAAGTGATTCTCACTGATCCTGCGGACTCATTTGTTGAAAACTTCCTTGGGTCAGGTGCGATCTTGAAGACCCTGACCCTGCGGCGTCTGCGTGATATTGAACTTTCCCACCCACTTGAAATCAAACGTTCAACCAATCGCACCGAAGCGCTCGCGCAGCTATACGAATCCCATTTCCCCTACGCGGTTCTCCTTGACGACTCGAATCACCCAATTGCTTGGGTTGGTGAACGGGCACTTAACCGCTCCGAATCATTGGACAGCGCTGCGTCAAGAATTACCGTGCAATTGCAACCGGAAGACACCTTGCAAGATGCACTGAGTTCAATGTTGCAGAGCGCGGCAGGAATGTCAGCGGTAGTTGATAGCCGAGGCAACTACATGGGTACTTGCACGATTGAAAGCCTGGCTTCAATGCTGATCAGTCAACCAACAAATGGAAATCAGTCATGAGTTCGGCTAGCGCTCAAGTAACGCCAGGCTTCCTGCCATCCAGACGCAATCAAATAGTTGGTCAGTTGGACTTGATTGTCACGCCAATCTTTTTCGCGTTGCTTGCGATTCTGCTTGCGGTGGTCTGGGTCTATTCAGATTTTGATCGAACAACGACCAGTATTTTGGAACCCATTCGACTCTGGACTCAGTTCCAACAGCAGATCTCACTCGCCCTTTGGTCAACTGCGCTGGTGATTGTGTTGGCGGTTCCTTTAGGAATCTTGGTCACTCGTGAAGGAGCGCCACGGCTAAAGAACAACATGGTCACCATGCTTGGGCTCGGTCAAGCGATTCCCGCCTATGGACTGATCGTGCTGTTCTACGTTGCATTCGGTCAGGGTTCGGTCACAGTAGTTTTAGCTTTAGCGACATTCGCGCTGCTTCCAGTATTGAGAAACACAATAGTTGGACTCGAGCAGGTCGACCAAGCCGTTATCGAGGCTGGCAAAGGCATGGGTCTCAACGGGCTCCAGCGACTCAAGCAAATCGAACTGCCACTTGCCGTCCCCGTGATCATGGGTGGTATTCGGACGGCCACGGTTATCAACGTGGGCATGGCAACCCTAGCTTACCTCATTGGCGGAGGAGGACTGGGCGAAACGATTGCTGCCGGACTAAAAAACGGTCGACCAACAGCAATATTCGTGGGTGCAGTTCTCGTGGCACTGATTGCTCTAGCGCTTGACTTCCTTGGTGGACTTGCCCAGCGTTACCTCAAACCAAAGGGACTTGCCGCAGAGTAGGCTCCGAGTCGTGTTTGACACGATTGGTGGCGTTCCGGTTCATGCGCTGATAGTGCACGTGCCAATAGTGCTCATTCCACTTTCAGCGATAGGCGCAATTCTAATTGCAGCTAGGCCTAAGGCGCTGCGCTTGTTTGGCGCTGCGACAGTCATTGGTGCAGTAGTAGGTTTAGTAGCTAGCATCATCGCGAAATCGTCAGGCCAGGAACTTGCGCAGCGAATTGGTTGGCCACAAGGGCACACCGATTACGGGAACTTGTTCCCATGGGCAACAGCCACGTTCCTTTCGCTTCTCTTGATCTTTTGGTTGTTCGTCCGAGGAATACCACTCAATCGAAATCGTCCACTTTGGCTCAAAGTGTTTGGCGCAATGGTCATCCTTGCCTCAATTGGCATTACTTACTTCACCGTGCTCACGGGTTTCTCGGGAGCATCAGCTACCTGGGAAAAAGTAATAGACAAAACTCAACCCGGAACTTTCACATCAACAGAGAGTGTGATTCCCCAAGGCTGAATGTCTATAATCCCAAGGGAAGAATCCGTTGAGACTTACCGAGTCACGAAAAGGGTGGCATGTTCGCATCATGTTTCTTATTAGCAAGAGTGACTCACATGTAATCAGGGAACCGAAATCACGTGAAATGACGCCAGGTCGGACCAAACTCAGTCTTTTTGTTACTTGTGCGGTCCCCTTCTTCATTTCCGCAGACGTGTCGATCATCAACCTCGCATTGCCCTCGATTGCCTCTTGCTTCTTGGCGCTGGTATCGGAGAACGATTTGGATACAAAAACGCTTTTCACTCAGGTGTAATTCTTTTCATAATCGGGTCCGTGTCTGCGGGTCTCAGTTCGACCCTTCCTCTTCTCATTGGCTCACGCGTGCTTATGGGAATCGGTGGTGCCTTACTCGTTGCCCCGGCACTTTCGCTGCTCGCCATGATCTTTCCTCCAGAGAAGCGCGCTAAAGCGATTGCAACTTGGGCTGCTGCGGGTGGCATGGGCTTGGTACTAGGTCCGGTTCTTGCCGGGGCGATCCTTACGTTCGGATCCTTTCATTGGCTTTTTCTTGTAAATGTTCCCTTCATGTTCATTCTGTTAATTATCGGGCTAAAAGTCTTGCCTTCGGGGGCGTCAGGCAGGACCGCTTCCCTTGATCTAGTTGGTGCGTTTCTCTCAGTTCTCGGTGTCACACTATTCCTCGGGGGGTTAATAGAAGCCCCTCGTGCAGGCTGGACAAGCCCATTGATTCTCGGTTTACTCATCAGCGGAATGCTCGTGATCGGTGGGTTTATTTTGTGGGAATTGCACCATAGAAGCCCCATGATTGAGATAAGGATTCTGCAAAGGCGTGCGGTTATTGCCGGATCTCTGACGCTCTTTATTTGCTACATATCTTTTGCAGGGAGCCTTTTTCTTGTCACCCAGCAACTCCAGGTGGTCATTGGTGCTTCCACTTTGGTTGTGGGGCTTTGCATAGTTCCGGCTGCACTTGTGTTTTGGATGCTTTCCCACCATTCCACTAAAATCGCACAACATTTTGGCCCTGCCAGAACGATGTTGACGGGGGTTGCCCTTGCAAGTGCAGCCTTTGCGCTTGCGGCTGCAACGACTCCGATGAAATCTCTGTGGATGGTAATTCTGTCTTTGTGTGTTGCTGGCCTTGGTTGGGCGCTTATTATTCCCATCGCAACGACGATGATTGTTAATTATCTTCCGCCAAAGTGGGTGAGCAGCGGCTCGGGCACAAGCATGCTTTCTCGGTTCCTTGGGGCGTCCTTCGGAATTGCAATTTTGGGCAGCGTAATTGCTTCGGTTACCGGGCCCGGGCAAGCGCACACAAATTTAGGGCTCTTAGATGATGGTCTGAGGTGGGCTTATCTTGCTGGTGCAACAGTCGCTCTGATTGGATTCTTGTTGGCGCTGCCGTTGTTGCGCGGATGGTCGCCCCAGGACGCGAGGCACGAGAACGATGATGACTGAACCTGCGTGCCGCGATAATGCAACTTTGACTGTTAGCAGATTCCGCAATCAATCTGCGAAGGACCAGATTAGTTGGATCTTTTTACACGAATTAGATTTTTTGGAATCAGAACTTGAGGCAACGGTGGGTCGTCACGACTAGGTGTTTGAAAGTTTGGGAAACTTTTTTCAGTTTCACACTTTGCAAATCAAGCAGTGCTACTTTTCGTTATGAAATGCTTTAAGTTGACGCTCACTTCGTGTTTTGCATTCTCACTTATTGCGATCGCTCCTTCTGCTCAAGCTGCGACCCCCATGACGAGTGTCACTCTCAATTTTGTAGGTGTGAATTGCGAAGGTTGTACCGTGTCTACTCCAGCTGGAGATTCGGTCACAATCAAGAGCGACACGGCCATTTTTAAGATTGCAACCGCCGACACGGCAGGTACTTACTTCTCCGTTAACAATCCAAAATTTGGTTTCATTGACGCAGCGACGATCATCGTCATGCAATATCGTGGCGCGCAAGAAGGCGACGTTGTTGCGCGCAAGAAGGCGAAAGCCAATAAGCGTGCAAGTGCATGTTGGTCGGGTACGGATCAAAGTTCGGTAGCTATCAAGATTCGTTTGAGCACTGTCAAAGATAAAGACATGTCAGGAAAGTCCACCAAATCACTACTTTCCTGGGCCCAGCCAACGGTTGCAGCCAGTGGTGGGCACCTGAAGACAACCAAGGGGCGCATTTTAATCAACGGAGATATCAACTGCTCGTAAATCCTCAACTGGACCGTCTACTGAGTGTCCGAGCCCTGCGTCAGTCTGCAACTCTCAAGGCAAGAGTCAGCGACGGCATTCTGTGCCATACTTTTTGCATGGACAATCTGACCTGCCCCTACTGCAATGCCACCTGCGAAGAGGCGCGTGCACTCATGGAGCACTTGTGCCCAGATCAGCCCGAAAAGAATTCTTAGGTCAGCCGAATTGATCATTTCACCTGCGCCTTTGTCATTTTGAGATTCATAGATTCGGCGTCACTGAGGACCGCGGAGTAGACAAATGGTTGTATCAAATATAAAACTCTACGGTGCGCAATGGTGCCCTGATTGTCGGCGCAGCAAGGTCTTCTTACGTGATCAAAGAATTGAATTCGAGTACATCGAGGGTGCGGCCGTGACTCTCTAGAGCATCCAAAATTTTTCGGTTTCTGAACGTTACACAGGGCCGAAGACCACGGTTCGTTGGCGGTTGAGGAAAACCCGGTCCTGAGCAAAAAGTCGAACGGCCCTAGACAGCGCCAATCGTTCCACGTCGCGCCCGATCTCAGCTAAGACCTCGGTAGTGGATGTGTGGTCAACGCGCTCCACTTCCTGTTGGATGATCGGGCCTTCATCAAGGTCGGAGGTGACGAAGTGAGCGGTAGCTCCGATGAGTTTTACGCCACGCGCATGGGCCTGGTGATAAGGGCGCGCACCTTTGAACCCGGGCAGAAATGAGTGATGGATATTGATTGCGCGGCCACTGAGTTGCCGGCATGCGGCATCGCTGAGAATCTGCATGTACCGCGCTAGGACGACGAGATGAACTGACTCTTGCTCGACAAGCGCGAGCAGCCGTGCCTCTTGCTCGGACTTGTTGTCCGCCGTGATCGGCAGGTAGTGAAAGGGCAGTGCATAACGTTGCGCGATGGGCCGGCAAGTCTGGTGGTTTGACACGATTCCGACGATGTCCAGGGGCAACTCGCCCGCATCACGGCGATACAGCAGGTCCACCAGACAGTGGTCGTACTGGGAGACGAGGATCAGGGCGCGTCGGTGTGAGGACTCCAGTCGCAGACCGACGCGAGTGTCGAAGGCCGACGTCCGCTCGACGATAAGTTTACGTACCCACTCGACGTCTTCTACCTGGCTTTCGAACTTCGTCCGGGCAAAAAATAAATTCGTCTCAAGGTCGGAGTACTGCTCCTGCTCGAGGACGTTGGCGTCGAACTCCAAGAGTGCCCCGCTGACAGCATGGATGATTCCCGGACCGTCCGGACAGGAAATGGTCAGGATGTACGCCGGCATGGTCAAAAGGCTAGCAGCAGAGTCGGGTCCGACCGGCATTCGCTCGTGAGTCGCGGACCGTCATCAAGACCTGCCTGAAGCCTCGACCTTCGATAGGTTCAAATTCGGGACAGGTCAACTGCGGACCGCACTGACGATCTCGTCGTAGGGACGGGGGTCGAAGGTTGCGAACCGGTCGCGGAACTCTGTGGCGAGACCCGGCCAGAGCAGGACCTGTCGTCCGTTGCGGTGATCGAGGTACCAGTTGGAGCACCCACTTGTCCACGGCTTGCCGATGCTGCGAACGGCCATCTCGTGTGCATACTCAGCCTCGGCCCGGGCCGACACCTCGAGGATCATGCCAGGTGCAGTGTGGCGCAGGGCCCCGAGGAGGTACTCGATCTGCGTCTCGATCATGACCACGGCGGAGTTGTGGCTGAGGCTTGCGTTCGGGCCGTCAAGGACGTACAGGTTGGGAAAGCCGTGCACGGCGATCGAGGCGTATGCCTGCATACCGTCGGTCCAGTGCTCGTCGAGTGTCCGGCCGGTGCGGCCGCGGACAAGGCGCGCGTATGGCTGCCGAGCCGTGTGGAAGCCTGTGGCGAGAATCACGACGTCGACCTCGTACCGATCGTTGTCGGTGCGGACAGTCTCGGGGTCGAATCCGGCTAGGGCTCCGGTCACGGTGACGTGAGGTGCAGCCGCGGCGAGGTAGTAGTCGTTGGAGAAGAGCACCCGCTTGCAGCCAAACTCGTGGTCCGGGGTCAGACGCTTCCGCAGGACGGAATCGGGGACGTGGTCGGCGAGGTGCTGCAGGGCCTGCGACCGGGCCTTGTGGCGGGCCTGCGGGTCGCCGACTCGTGCGTCGTAGAGCAGCTCTGCCTCGGCGAAGATGTTGGCTCGGAGCGCGGCCAGCTCGTCCGGATGCTCCGTGAAGCGTGTGCGTGCGGACGAGCTGTAGGACGCGTCGTCGCGGGGCAGGATGTACGGCGCGCTGCGCTGCATGATCACGACAGATCGGGCGCGTCGGGTCACCTCTGGGAGGAGCTGGATCCCGGATGCTCCCGTGCCGACAACAGCCACACGTTTGCCGTCGAGCGGGACCGAGTGGTCCCACCTGGACGAGTGGAAGATCGGGCCTTCGAACCCGCCGGGCACGTCCGGGATGCGCGGCGCAGTGAGCCGTCCGGCTGCGAGGACCAGCACGTCCGCGCTCACGGGTCCAGCGGAGGTCGTCAACTCCCACTGGTGGCCGACCCACCTGGCCGCGTCGACGTTCGTGCTCAGGCGCAGGTGGTCACGGATGGGTTCGGCAGCCTGCTCGAGATAGGCGCGGATCTCGGCACCGGGCGCGAAGCGCCGTGAGAACGACGGGTTCGGCAGGAAAGAGAAGCAGTAGAGGTGTGCTGGGACGTCGCAGGCGACGCCCGGGTAGGTGTTGTCGCGCCAGGTGCCGCCCACGGCCGGGGCTCGCTCAATGACGACGAACGAGTCCTCGCCCTCGGCGTGCAGACGTAGCGCGGCACCCAGCCCGGCGAAGCCGGCGCCCACGATCGCGACCCGGACCTTCATCGGCCCCGCGCCAATCTCCCAGTGCTCATCGGCTAGTGCTCATCGGCTAGTGCTCATCGGCAAGTGCTCATGGGCCCGGGGTCCCATAGGTCGTGGTGCGCAGCCGTAGCGTCCTGCCGAGTGTCTTGGCGATCCGTTTCGCGGTCTCGACAGGCAGCTCGCGACCGAACTCGACCCCGGCTTCGGGCAGGACCCTACCGTCGAGCAGGGTGCCACCGAAGTCGTCGGCGCCGGATCGCAGTGCGGCGGTGGCCCCGTCGAGGCCGAGCCGGGTCCAGGGGGCCTGGTGGTGGTTGATGCTGCCGTACAGGATGAGCCGGGCCACGGCGTGCACGGCGCGCGCCTCGTTGAGATCAGGCTCGTTGCCGGGCAGGGGCATCGGTACGAACTCGGTGAAGCCACCGGTCTCGGACTGGATCGTCCGCAGTCGCCTCAGGTGGTCCACCCGTTGCCCGAGCGTCTCACCGTGGCCGTAGAACATCACCGAGGAGGATCGGAGCCCGACTGCGTGAGCGGCGGTGATCGACTCGAGCCACTGGTCGACGGGCACGTCATTGGGGAATGCTCGCGCCCGGTAGTCCTCGTCGAGGATCTTGACGCCGGTGCCGGGGACGGTGTCGACCCCGGCGTCGGCTAGGACTCGGAGGTGTTCGCCCAGGCTGCGGCCTGTGCGCCGCGCGCCGTCGAGGACGTCGGCCGGACGGAAAGCGTGCAGGTGGAGGCGCGGGGCGCCGCGTTTGACCGCAGCGGCGACCTGCTCATAGATGTCGTCCGGGGTGTCGGCTCGGGCCGTGCCCTGAATGCACAGTTCGGTGGCGCCGAGGTCCCAGGCGTCGGCGGCGACCTGCGCGACCAGGTCCGGGTCGGAACACAGGTTGGAGCTCAGGTTGCGGTTGACGACGAGGCTCACGGTCGCACCGACGACCGAGCGTCGCAGGTCGTCGGCGAGAGCGGCGAGGCGATCGAGATCGCCGCCGCGGGACCTCAGGAGCGCGACGTAGTCCGCATCACAGAGGCCCGAGGGGTCTGCGGCCGCGCGTCGAATCAACTCGGTGCTCGCGCCCACGGCAATGCTCTGATGACGCGGTTGATGCGAGCCGAATGTTGCGCTCGCTGCGAGCACGGCGTCGTGGAGCGCGGCGTCGATCCAAACGTCGCGGTCATCGACGTAGGGCTGCTGGACGGTGAGCCGTTCACGCAATGTAAAGCCGGCTTCGCCCGTGAGCCTTTCGAGCTCGTCGAGCTGCGGCCAAGGCCGCTCCGGGTTGACGTGGTCCGCCGTCAGCGGGCTCACACCGCCCCAGTCGTCTACGCCGGCCGCGAGCAGCCGGGCGAGCTCCGAGGGGTCGCTCAGGTTAGGTGGCGCCTGGATGCGCATGTCCGGACCCAGGACGACCCGAGCGGTGGCGACTGCCGCAAGGTACTCATCGCGCCCGGCGTCGTCGACGCCCTGCATCGCGGTCGCCGGCTTCGCGCGGAAGTTCTGGATAATGACCTCCTGGACATGACCGTAGCGCTCGTGTACGTCACGCAGAGCGATTAGCGATTCTGCCCGATCCTCGAGGGACTCGCCGATGCCAATGAGCAGTCCGGTGGTGAACGGCACCTTCGCGCGGCCAGCATTTTCGAGAACCGCGAGGCGTACCTGCGGGTCCTTGTCCGGGGAGCCGAAATGCGCCCCGCCTGGTTCTTCGAAGATCGCGCGTGACGTCGTCTCGAGCATCATGCCCATGGATGGGGCGGTCGATCGCAAAGCGTGCAGTTCATCGAGGCTCATCACACCCGGGTTCAGGTGTGCAAGGAGCCCGGTCTCGGCCGTGATCCGGCGAGCCAGGTGGCCCACGTACTCGAGGGTGGATGCGAAACCATGGTCGTCCAGCCAGGTGCGCGCCACATCCCAACGATCCTCGGGTCGATCGCCGAGGGTGAACAGGGCCTCCTTGCAGCCCATCCGAGCGCCCTGGAGCCCGATCGTGAGTACCTGCTCCTCGGAGAGATACGGAGGCAGGCCCTTGGTGACGAGTTTGCCTGGGGTATCGACGAACGTGCAGTAATGGCAACGGTCCTGGCACAGCGTCGTCAGCGGGATGAAGACTTTGGGCGAGTACGTGACGACTCGAGGGCGACCGGCCCGCTCCAGACCCTCATCGCGGAGGCGGCCGGCTTTGGCGATCAGGGCCTCGAGCGACTCGCCACGCGCGGACAGCAACTCGACAAACGCATTCACGACTTCGCGCACAGGTCCTCCCAACATAAGAGCGGCGCAAGGGCCCTAGCGGCTCGCCGTCCTGCGACAGAACGCAGCCGCCCCTGCATTCAACACCACTCGGACCGGTCAGTGGTAGCCCGCCTCGCAAAGCACGTAGCCCGGTTAACTCTGAAGAGCCGAGTTACCGCAGCTATTCCAACGTGATTATGAAACGAGACAGGAACTGGAAGCCTCGATACCCGAAATTCCTTGCAAATCAGGGGCAGAAATGGTGGCCCCGACAGGATTCGAACCTGCGACGCACGGTTTAGGAAACCGACGCTCTATCCCCTGAGCTACGGGGCCAGGGGGTGTGTGCAAAACCTAATGCATAACCGTGTGCATAACCTCAGGGAGTAGTTCGTGATGAGCCGGAATTTTATTTGTAGATCGAACTGCATTCAAAAGTTGCTCTAAATGACAAAAAAGACATCTGAGTGCTTTGGGAAACCAAAAATGAAGCCACTGAGCGAAATTCAAAGGGCAGCGAAATCAAACACTGAAGCTTTAGAAATCTTCCTCGAGGCTGTCCTCCCTCAATACGATGGGAACGCCCAATGCCCATACGACGTTATCGCAGGAGACGATCAGCCACCTAGTGTCAGTGCCCACCGATAGTCTTGCAACCACACGATCCACGAAATATGGGGGCAACTCTTGAGCAACAGCGATTCTGGCTTCAGCGGCAAAGTAGCCTTCATTTGGTCACTCGCCGAAACCCTCCGAGGCGACGTTAAGTCCCACGAATACGGCCAGTTCGTTCTGCCGTTCCTCGTTCTGCGACGGCTGGAATGTGCTTTGGAACCAACCAAGGACCAGGTGATCGCCAAAGCCGAAAGTATTAAGGGCAACTCGCCAGCTACGGCAGAGCCGGTTCTTAAGAAGACGGCGAAGCAGCGCTTCTACAACACCTCACCCTTAGATCTCACCAAGTTGCTCAATGACCCCGCAAATATTGCGGCGAACATGCGTACCTACATATCTGCATTCTCACCAGGAGTGACTGAGGTCCTAGAGGCATACGGTTTCGACGAGAAAATCACACGCCTGGACAAAGCAGGTTTGCTCTACACATTTGTATCCAAATTTGCTGACCTAGACCTATCCGAGAAAGCGGTCAGTAACCGCGAAATCGGCATGATGTTCGAAGAACTACTTCGCCGCTTCTCTGAAATGAGCAATGAAACCGCTGGCGAACACTTCACTCCACGTGAAGTAATCCGACTGATGGTCAATATTCTGTTCACCGAAGATGATAAAGCGCTCAGCGGAGCAAAACCAGTACGAACTCTCTATGACCCGTGCAGCGGAACGGGTGGCATGCTCACCATTGCGCAGGAATACCTGCATGAAATGAACCCCGATGCCGTCCTTCAAGTTTACGGGCAAGAACTGAATCCAGAAACCTGGGCAATCGCTCGCAGCGACTTCCTAATCCAAGACCAAGACCCTGACCGAATCGTCCTTGGTAATTCACTCACAGACACAGACGGATTCGAGCACGAGAAGTTCGATTATCTTCTCGCGAATCCACCTTTCGGAGTCGACTGGTCCAAGTACAAAGACCCAATCGAAAAAGAACGCAATGCCCTTGGCCACAACGGCCGCTACGGACCCGGACTCCCACGAGTCTCCGACGGCAGCCTGCTCTTCCTACTGCACATGATCTCCAAAATGAAACCTGTCGACGATGACCCGGCAACACCAGACATCATTGAAGGTGGCACTCGTCTCGCCATTGTTTTCTCCGGCAGCCCATTGTTCTCAGGTGCTGCAGGTGGCGGTGAATCAGAAATCCGCCGATGGATAATCGAAAACGACCTCCTTGAAGGGATCGTCGCCCTACCCGACCAGCTGTTCTACAACACTGGCATCTCCACCTACTTCTGGATCCTCACGAACCGGAAACCCCAAGACCGTCAAGGCAAAATCGTTCTCGTCGATGCCCGCAATGAATTCACCAAGATGCGCAAGTCCCTCGGTGAAAAACGTAAAACAATGACTGACGATCAAATCGCCGACATCACACGTCTCTATGCCGAAGCGCTCGAGACCCCCGACGCTGACAAGCGCGTTAAAATCTTCGACCGCGAAGCATTCGGATTCCAACGCATCACCGTTGAACAACCATTACGCAGCATTTGGCGAATGACAGATCCCAACGGAGCCGAGACAGTCGTCACGAGCGAAGCCGAAGCCAAAACATGGATCGCCACGCACCACCCCGATGCCGATACAAAAACCACCAAAGCACTACTCAAGGAAGCTGCGGGAACAGACCCCGCGGCGCCCGTAGTCGTCGACAAAAAAGGTAAACCAGCACCCGACCCTGACCTACGGGACCAAGAAAACATTCCACTACCCACAGGATGGCTCAACCACAGCGAAGCTGCTCGCGAAGCCGCTTTAGTCAAACAAGCAGACGGATACTTGGAAACAGATATCAAACCCTACGCGCCACAAGCATGGATCGATCACTCGAAAACAAAAATCGGATACGAAATCCCCTTCACCCGACACTTCTACGTGTACACCCCACCACGACCACTCGAAGAAATCGACGCAGAACTCATCGAAACCGAAAAGAAAATCCAAGAACTGCTTGCCGGGCTACTGCGATGAGAATCGCCGAAACTCCATTCGGACGAATTGTTCACGAAATAGATTCACGTGCAAGGGGAAAATCTGATGATTTAGTCCTCATGTCAGTTTCCCTATCTCGCGGTCTCATCCCAAGGTCTGAGCTAACAGACAAAGAGCCAAGAGCCGATGACCTTTCCATTTACAAACGTTGTTGGCAAGGTGATGTTGTTCTCAACCGCATGAGCGCGTATCAAGGGGCTTTGGGATTAGCGCACATGGATGGAATGGTTAGTCCTGACTACGCAGTGCTGCGCGCGCATGCAAGTTTAGACGCTCGCTTCCTGACGTACTTGATGAAGTCAAACTGGTTCATCAGTGAAATGACATCACGTTTGCGCGGAATTGGCTCACCAGGAGCCACATCGGTTCGCACACCTCGAGTGAATATTGATGACCTCAGAGACATCTCGATTGCGTTACCGCCGATAGAGGAGCAGCGGCGGATCGCGGATTTCCTTGACGACCAAGTCACCCGCATAGACCAGGCCATCTTGGCTAGAGAAGCGCAGTCTTCGCTACTTAATCAATTGTTCGTGAAGGAAGTGATCGAGGCAGTGGGTGGAGTTGGCAATGATGGAGACATCATGCCTATGACGAAGCAATGGCTATCTGCTCTTCCCGAGAGCTGGACGGTAAGACCAATTGGTTCCGTTTATGAGGTTCGGCTCGGAAAAATGTTGAATCAAGATCGAGCTATAGGCGATCACGTGGCCCCCTATCTTCGAAATGCCAATGTCCAATGGGATTGGATAGAAACAGACGATCTAGAGGAGATGAACTTCCCGCCAGAAGACAAGGACAGATTCGAGGTAATTCCAGGTGATCTACTAATTTGCGAAGGAGGCCAACCTGGACGGGCTGCCATATGGGAGGGGTCGGTATCCCCTATCTATTACCAGAAGGCCCTTCATCGTGCTCGACTTCGGGGCCACGGTGAACCAAGATGGTTGATGTACTGCCTCCGAGCTGCTGTTGAATCCAACTATTTCGTGGCCTTCAACAGCACGACAACTATTGCCCACCTGACCGGTGAACAATTATTGGCGACCCGGTTTCCTTTCCCCCCTGTAGATGTCCAAATTACTGTCGTTAAGTACCTCGATAGTCTGCGAGCCTCAACGAAAGCAGTTCAGTATTCACTGTCCTCTTCTATCCGGCTTCTGACGGAGAGGAAGAGGGCTTTGATCACTTCTGCGGTGACGGGACGAATTGATGTCACCAACGCACGGTCCATTAAGAGTGCGCACGCCAGCACGGTCGGAGTGGGTGCCGAACGCAGGTACGAGCAGCGGGATGGCTGAGATGACTACTGAGCGCACCAATTCAGCACTGAGTATTGGGGGAACGCGATGACTCAGGCACATAAAGAAGCCGCTTTCGAGGAATCCATCGAGAAGCACCTGCTCGATAACGGTTGGTGCCAAGGTGATCCCGCCACGTACGATCGTTTCCTGGGTCTTGACCCGTCAGAATTGTTCGCGTTCATTGCCACGACGCAACCTGTTGAGTGGGAGAAGTACGTTGCTCTTCAAGGTGGAGAATCAGCTGCGCGTGTGAAGGCTGCGAAGCGTATTGGTGATGAGATCACTGCACGCGGCATGATCGACGTGATTCGCAGGGGTGTGAAAGATACTGGGACGTTGTTTAGGTTGGCGTATTTTGCTCCTGCGCATGAGTTGACTCCTGAGTTGCGGAGTTTGTATGAAGCGAATCGGTTGACTGTGGTGCGGCAGGCTCATGTGTCGGAGTCGAATCCTGCGGACAGTGTTGATTTGTTGCTTTTACTTAATGGGTTGCCGGTGGCGACGGCGGAGTTGAAGACGCAGTTCACTGGGCAGAATGTTGAGAACGCTATTGAGCAGTATCGGGTGGATCGTAATCCTTCGGATTTGATTTTCCGTGAGCGTTCGTTGGTGCATTTCGCTTTTGATCAGGACAACGTTTCGATGACCACGAAACTTGCCGGGAAAGAGACTGTGTTTTTGCCGTTTAATCTTGGTTCGGCGGGGCCGGGTAATGATGGTGGTTTGGGTAATCCGATTAACCCGCATGGGGCGCGGACTGCGTATTTGTGGGAGCAGGTGTGGCAGCGGGATAGTTGGTTGAACTTGTTGGGTTCTTTCATTCACGTCTCGGAGGTGCGGGATAAGGCGGGGAAGAAGACGGGTAAGAAGTTCACTATTTTCCCGCGTTTTCATCAGTGGGACGCTGTGAATAAGTTGCTCGATGCGACAAAGGTTGAGGGTCCTGGGTTTAACAAGTTGATTCAGCATTCTGCTGGTTCGGGTAAGTCGAACACGATTGCTTGGTTGGCGCACGGGTTGTCACGGTTGCATTCACCGGCTAATGAGTCTGTTATTGAGAAGTCGATGCGCGATGCTGGGATTGGCGCGAATGTGCCTATTTTCGACAAGGTGATTGTTGTTACTGACCGTAAAGTTTTGGATCGTCAGTTGCAAGAGACTGTGTCGGCTTTTGATCATACTCCGGGCGTGATTGTGAAGATCGATGAGAATTCTGAACAGTTGCGCACCGCATTGGAGGGTAAGCAAGCGCGGATCATCATTACTACTTTGCAGAAGTTTCCCGTGGTGGCGCAGGCTGCCACAGATTTGGCTGGTTCACGTTTCGCCGTGATTGTGGATGAAGCGCATTCGTCCCAGTCGGGTGAGGCTGCTAAAGATTTGAAGGCTGTGCTCTCGGGAAAAACGGGTGATGAAGCCCTGGCTGCTGCAGAGACGGCTGATGCGGAATCTGAGGCCAGCGAGCAGGATGTATTGGATTTTCTTGAAGCGTCGATGAATGCGCGGGGTAAGAAAGAAAACATCACGTTCTTTGCCTTCACGGCTACCCCTAAGCACAAGACACTGTCCCTTTTTGGTGAGAAAGTAATTGAACCATCGGGTGAGGAACGGTTCGTTCCTTTCCATTTGTATTCCATGAAGCAGGCGATCGATGAAGGTTTCATTCTTGACGTGTTGGCGAACTACACAACCTATAAGACGTATTACCGGCTGGCGAATGGTTTGACGTCTGAGGATCCTGAACTTCCTAAGGGGAAGGCTGCAGCAGCATTGGCGCGGTATGTGTCATTGCATCCGACGAATTTGGCTCAAAAGGCTGAAATTATTGTGGAGCATTTCCGTGCGCATACTGCCGCGAAGATGGGCGGTCGGGCTAAGGCGATGGTAGTAACTCGGTCGCGGTTGCATGCGGTTCGGTATTTCGAGTCCATCAATAAATACATCATGGTTAAGGGCTACAACAACGGTGATAATGCGATACATGCACTTGTTGCGTTCTCGGGAACCGTTGTGGATCCAGATGCCCCGAATGTGACCTACCGTGAGTCGATTCTTAATGGTTTCACTGATTCGCAGTTGCCAGAGAAGTTTGAAGGGGACTACCAGGTCCTCGTTGTTGCGGAGAAATACCAAACGGGATTTGATCAGCCACTTCTGCACACCATGTATGTGGATAAGAGACTTGATGGAGTGAAAGCAGTCCAAACCCTGTCGCGCTTGAATCGCATGGCGCCAGGGAAAACAGATACTTTCGTGCTGGATTTCGCTAATGATGCTGAAGATATTCAGGCAGCCTTCGAACCGTTCTACACGAAGACAACCGCATCTCCAACGGATCCGAACGTTTTGTACAACCTGCAAGACCGCATTAACCAAGCCGCGATTATTGAGCCGAGCGAAGTCATTAAGGCGATTGCTGGGATTAAAGCCGGTGGCGCAAAAGGTAACGCGATGCTCAATGCGGCAACGGATCCTGCTGTTGACCGCTGGCATGCGCTTGAAACCGACCAAGACCGGGAAGATTTCCGTACGGCCCTGCGTGACCTTGTTCGCGCCTACGCATTCCTGGCTCAAATCGTGCCTTATCAAGACACTGAACTTGAAGGTTTGTATTACTACGGCAAATATTTGCAGACCCGCTTGCCACGCACCGATA
>JBDNFH010000017.1:0-12551 GCA_041689915.1 Candidatus Nanopelagicales bacterium
CAGGTTTCATGTATTGCTCACCGCGCGCATTGGCTGAATTGGAACCTTTCCCCGCAGACTTACATGGAACCACCTGGAATCCCGATGGTTACAGCATGCGAACCGATGCCCAGCGTTTTGAAGCCTGGGAAAAAAGTTATGCGGCCCTCCTCGGACTGGGCGCTGCAGTTGACTATTCACTTGGCTTGGGTACGGACGCAATTCGAATCCGGATTGACTACCTGGCGTTTGAAATGCGCCGAATGTTGGCTGAGATTTCCGGTGTTCGGGTACTTGATCGTGGAATTGAGAAAAGTGGAATCGTTACTTTCAACCACGAGCGGGTTGAAGCAGTAGAGATTGTTGCTGGTTTAAAAAACTCTGGGATCAACGTTTCTATGGGAACGCCCGAGTATTCACAGGTTGACTACCTGGCCCACGGCGTGACTTCACTGGTGCGGGTATCACCGCATGTTTACAACACACTTGAGGAACTTGAGCGTTGTGCTGAAATCGTTCGTGTGTTAACCAACTAGCGACATTGCTATTAGCCGCAAAATTGGTTGTGCCACTGCTCAATGCTGATGTCGGTCAAACTTGCAACCTGGTCAATCACAACCCGGTAACGCTGCGCATCTGTTGTAGCACTTTCATAGGTTGGCTTGAGCCAACGTTCAAGATTGCGGCCTTCATCTAAGACCAGGGCATGGACGAGTTCGGCAATTAATTCGCGTTGGCGGGCATAAGCACGATCAGCACCGGGTCGGTTCATGACCCACTTGACCGCAACGGACTTCATGACCGCGACTTCATCTCGCACTTCTTGGGGAACAATCAACGTGGCGTCGTAGCGGGTCAGGCGCTGATCCCCAAACTGCTGCTGAGTCGCTATTTGCGCTGAAACACTAAATCGACCGATCAAGTGGCTGGTGAATTTTTTGAGCATGACCATGCTGCGCATCGATCCATCAAATGAACTTGGGAAGTAGTCGAGGTTGCGAAGCCTTGAGACCGCTTCTTGTAATTGTTCCATTGAAATCTCGGGCAAATACCTTTGCTGGGCAATTAAACACAGTTCATCGGTAACATTTTTGTCACCAAATTCCAGGATTGAGACTAAACCTGAGTAAACGGCGTCTTCAAAGTCATGAACAGAATAGGCGACGTCGTCGGACCAGTCCATCACTTGCTCTTCAAGACACGTCTGGGTTCCCGGAGCGCCTTCACGCAACCAAGTGAATACTGCAACGTCGTCTTCGTAGTAGCCAAACTTTGGGTTGCCCGGGGTTCGTGCCCACGGGTATTTGCAGGATGCATCAAGGGAGCCCCGCGTGAGATTTAGGCCGGCTGACTGGTCGTCCTGATCAATGACTTTTGCTTCAAGGCGACTGACAACCCGCAGCGTTTGGGCATTACCTTCAAACCCACCGATTGAATCAGCGAGACGGTTGAGTTCCTCTTCACCATTGTGACCAAATGGTGGGTGACCAAGGTCGTGGGCAAGACCGGCCACTTCCACCAGATCAGCA
This sequence comes from Candidatus Nanopelagicales bacterium, assembly GCA_041689915.1. Classification (GTDB taxonomy): domain Bacteria; phylum Actinomycetota; class Actinomycetes; order S36-B12; family S36-B12; genus UBA4592. Next base: position 1,509 of record JBDNFH010000017.1, read on the forward strand.
TCACAACCCAAAGCATCTCCGAGTTCCCGGGCAATCTGGGCAACTTCAAGCGTGTGCGTCAGTCGGGTGCGCGGGAAGTCTGCGACTCCGGCTAATTGGACCTGCGTCTTTGCGGCAAGGCGACGTAATGCGGCAGAGTGAAGAACCCGGGCCCGATCACGGGTAAATGCACTGCGAATATTTTCTTTAACCGGCTCTGCGGCGGGGCGTTGAACATCATGTTCGTTGTAACCCGCCGGAATCGCCACACGCGTGACTTTACTGGTTGCCAAGGATGCGTGGAACCTGCCATTGGTTGTAGAGGTAGTACCGCACCAGGGCAATTGCTTCACGGGCAACGTACTCCGAGGTCAATGAAGAAGCCCCCTCACCCGATGAAGGTGTCATGTGGGCATCAATTCCGTATTTACCCGCCGTTACCTGTGCTCGGGCCGAGTGCGCCGGGTCGGTCACGATCGTGGCGGAACTCCAACCCAAATCTTGGAGCAAGGTTGCGACCACGGCCAGCGTTCCGAGCGTGTCAGTCCCCGTGGGCTGGTAAATCACGTCATTTGCTGGGACACCAAATTTTTCTAATTCAACTTGGGATTTTTCAAAAGCTCGCTGTGGTCCGGTCACCATAATCACCGGCGCGACCCCTGCGTTATACAGCTCCGACGCCCGTTCAAGGCGCTCATTCTTGGCAGCCTCCTGGTTATTCCACGCCCCGGTTGGGTCCATGATCACGATCACCTGGGTTTGGCTTTCGTCTTCAATCTGGGCAGTCAAGACGATTTGTGCGGCTGCCCCAATAGGGATGAGCAGGAGCAGACTGATCCCCACCGTCAGTACAAATGTGAAAATGCGCGCTGGTGAAGTTACCGGTTCCAGAGCCACTGCCCCATGTTCACATGTTTAACCGCGACTTCGGTGGTGCGACACATGTGAACAAGTGGGCAGGCCAGGCGTGGGCAGGCCAGGCACGATTAGGACAGCGCGGCCCGACCTGACTCAAGCCGCGCCACGGGAACTCTAAATGGTGAGCAGGAAACGTAGTCCAAACCAATGGAGTTAAAGAAGTGAATTGATGCTGGATCGCCGCCATGTTCACCGCAGACTCCGCAGGAAATCCCTGGACGAGCCGCGCGACCTCTGATGACCGCTTCTTTCACGAGCTCACCGACACCTTCGGTGTCAATTGATTCAAATGGTGAGACTGGGAAAATTCCCAGGTCAAGATAGCGGCTGAAGAATGCAGCTTCGACGTCGTCGCGGCTAAAGCCCCACACGGTTTGAGTCAGGTCATTTGTTCCAAATGAGAAGAACTCTGCCAATTCGGCCAAGTCTCCAGCAGTAATCGCCGCACGAGGAAGTTCAATCATGGTGCCGATTGGGATGTGCAAGACAACACCCTCTTGGGCCAACACCGAGTCAATAACTTTCTTGACTTCAGCACGAATAATGGACAGCTCGGTGATCGAGCCAACGAGCGGAATCATTACTTCCGGTCGTGGATCACCGCCATTTCGTTTTTGATCACACGCCGCCAGGGTGAGCGCCTCAACTTGCATCGCGAAAAGGCCTGGAAGCACCAGACCAAGGCGAACACCGCGAAGACCCAACATTGGATTTTGCTCACTGAGCCGATTCACGGCGGCGAGTAATTTGATATCTGTTTCACTCGCTGTTCCACGTTCAGTATCAACAGCTACTTTCACCGCTAGTTCGACTCGGTCGGGGAGGAACTCATGTAGTGGTGGGTCGATCAGACGAACAGTGACGGGCAACCCATCCATTGCCTGCAGACTGTCAGTGAAGTCACTTCGCTGAAGTGGCATCAGCGCGGTGAGTGCATTCTCATTTTGTTCGGTTGTCTCGGCCAGGATTAGGTCCTCAATTAACTGCCGCCGTTCCCCAAGGAACATGTGCTCGGTGCGGAGTAGGCCAATGCCTGCTGCGCCCATGCGACGTGCTCGCGCAGCATCCGGTCCGGTATCAGCATTGGCCCGAACACCCATGCGCCGCTTGGAATCAGCATGGGCCATGATCCGGTCCACCGACTCAATGAGTTCGGCGGTTGCCGGATCAACACCGATTAATGCTGCTTTCTTGCCGTGCTCAAAAAGTTTGACAATTGGACTTGCCGTTACGGGAACACTGCCTAAGAAAACCTCACCGGTGCTGCCGTCAATTGATATCACGTCTCCTGCCGTGAGAATCTGGCCCTGGGCTGTGATGAGCTCACCTTTTTTGGTGTCAATGCGCAACGACTCAGCGCCGCACACGGCCGTCTTACCCATCCCTCGCGCAACCACCGCTGCATGCGAGGTCTTGCCTCCGCGACTTGTCAAAATTCCGGTTGCGGCGACCATGCCGGCCAGGTCCTCGGGTGTTGTTTCCCGACGAACCAGGATCACGTCTACTCCCAGTGCTGCCTTATCCACTGCTGCTTGGGAGGAGAACACCAGTTCCCCCACCGCGGCGCCAGGGGATGCGTTCGTGCCTTGACCAATCAAGGTTGACTCCGCATCAAGATCAAAACGAGGGAATAACAGTTGAGCAAGTTGGGCTCCGGTTACCCGCAGCAGTGCTTCATCAAGATTAATCACACCTTCGTCGACCAATGAGTTGGCAATGCGAAATGCAGCAGCAGCCGTTCGCTTACCCACCCTCGTTTGCAGCATCCAAAGCTTTCCGCGCTCAACAGTGAATTCGATGTCACACAGATCCCGGTAATGGTCTTCAAGCTTTTTCATATTCGCCATGAGTTCCGAGTATGAGTTCGGATCTAGTCCATCGAGGTAATTGAGTGGATGCGCATTACGAACACCGGAGACAACGTCTTCACCTTGGGCATCAGGAAGGTAATCACCATAAACACCCTGGTCACCATTCGCTGGATCCCTGGTAAAAGCAACGCCCGAGCCTGAGCCAAGCCCGGTATCACCGTCACCGGCATTACCAAACACCATTACTTGCACATTTACGGCTGTTCCGAGATCATGCGGGATATGTTCGCGGCGGCGGTAGATCCTGGCACGTTCGGTATTCCAGGAATTAAAAACGGCAAGAATTGCCCCGGCGAGTTGTTCCTTGGGATCTTGGGGGAATTGCATACCAGTTCGCTTTTTAATGATTCCCTTAAACTCACGTACCAGTTCTTGCATTGCTGCAACGCTGAGTTCAACGTCGGTCCCAACTCCTTCGCTCGCCTTCGCCGCATCAATGCACTCTTCAAATGGTTCACCGGAAATATCAAGCACCGTCTTGCCATACATTTGAACCAGCCTGCGATAGGAATCCCAGGCAAAGTGTTCATTGCGCGAGGCTTTAGTTAAACCTTGAACACTTGAATCATTTAACCCAACGTTCAAAACTGTTTCCATCATGCCGGGCATCGAAAATTTTGCGCCCGAACGAACGGATACGAGTAAAGGGTCATCCCCCACACCAAGTTTCTTACCCATTGATTTTTCAAGCTCAGCCAATGCGGAATCAATTTGTCCCTGCAATTGCGTGGGCGAAATCCCACCATCCAAATACACCTGACAGGCACTGGTCGTGATGGTGAACCCTGGCGGGACCGGCAATCCGAGTGACACCATTTCAGCCAGATTTGCGCCCTTGCCACCGAGAAGGTCTGACATGTTGCGATCGCCTTCGGCAAATGCATAGACGTATTGGGTCACTTAGGAAAACCTCACTTCGCGGGCGTGATGATTCACGCATGCGGACAAGTGTGTCACTGGAACTTCACGCAAGGGCAGTTTTAGCCGGGGTCGCACTGTGAAGTTAGCCACCACTGATGGAGAGTTCGGCCAGGGAAACGTTTGCACGGTCCTCAGCTGTTAGTTCGCAGGTGTCCAACCAGCGATCTGGCAGGGCAGTCGGGCGCTCCCCTGAAGTTCGCCCGCGCGGACCGGATCCAACCTCGGAATTGAAGGCTTGATCAGGGTTTATCTGACTCAAGAGTGCATCAAGTTCCGCGAGTGTCTGCACGGTCCCCAATGGTTGCCGAACCGTGTGGGGAACACTAAATCCTTTGAGGTACCAAGCCATGTGCTTGCGCATATCACGGCAACCTTTTGCTTCACCATAATCGAGTGACAGGAGTTCTGCGTGCCGGCGCAGAATCTGAAGGACTCGCCCCAGTCTTGGCTCAGTGGGTAACTCTTCCCCTGCAAAAGCGGCGGTTAGCGCAGAGAACAACCAAGGTCGTCCAAGGCACCCCCGCCCTACGACTACCCCGTCAGCCCCGGTTCGCGCCATCATTTCCAGCGCGTCAGCCCCGGTCCAAATATCCCCATTGCCCAAGACCGGCGTGTTGAATTGGCGTAGGTGGTCTTTCAAATTGCGAATTGCCTCCCAGTCGGCATGACCGCTATACATTTGTGCGGCGGTCCGACCATGTAACGCAACCCACGCCACCCCAGCGCGAGCAGCACTCTCCCCGGCTTGAAGGTAAGTCAAGTGCTGGTCATCAATTCCTTTTCGCATTTTCACGGACACGGGAACTTTCCCGTCGGCTGCCTGCACCGCCCGTTCCACAATCTCCTTGAATAAATCACGCTTCCAGGGCAATGCGCTGCCGCCACCCTTGCGGGTCACCTTGGGGACGGGACACCCGAAATTCATATCAATGTGGTCGGCGCGATCCTCTTCAACAATCAATGTCACAGCCTTGGCAATGACAAGTGGATCAACGCCATACAGCTGCACTGAACGCGGGGATTCATCGGCCGCAAAAGTTACTAAGTCCATAGTCGTTTCATTGCGTTCAATCAGCGCACGTGAAGTGACCATCTCTGAGACATAGAGCCCGGCACCTTCCTCGCGGCAGAGCCGACGAAATGCTCGATTGGTAATTCCAGCCATCGGAGCCAGTACAACGGGTGGATCAACGACATAGGGTCCAATTGCGAGTTGAGCAGACATTTGCCAAGTTTCGCATGTCTGATTCCACAAATTCCACTCAGTACGGCACACTGCCTTGGGAGCACAGACAGCACGTATGTGTGGACTCAATCAACGAGGAGAAAAATGACGAATCCCACCGCTCCACCGGTTCATAATGTGGTGTTAGAAGGAAAGAGACGGTGGGTTGCACTGGTCTTCCTTGCTCTTGGTGTCGCCATGATTATTCTCGATGCCACGGTGGTGAACGTTGCAATTCCCACCATGGTCACCGACTTGGACTTAACAACAAATGACGCCGAGTGGATTAACGCCGCTTACTCTCTCACCTTTGCGTCCCTGCTGATCTTCTTCGGTCGACTCGCTGACCGTTTTGGTCGAAAGCTGTTGTTCATTGCTGGTGTGATCACTTTCGTACTCGCGAGCGCACTGGTCGCGGCCTCAGATTCTGCAATAACACTGATCGCTGCTCGCTCCCTCCAGGGAATTGGTGGGGCAATGATCTTGCCTGCGTCCCTCTCAGTTATAAACGCGGTCTTCGTTGGTAAATCACGTGCTGTTGCATTTGCCGTCTGGGGTGGAACTATCGGTGGAATGGCCGCACTTGGGCCACTGGTCGGCGGCTATCACACCACCTACGCTTCCTGGCATTGGGCTTTCTTAATCAACGTTCCAATCGGAATCATCGTGATCATCGGTGTGATCGCAGTTGTTCCCGAGACCCGCGACATTCACGCCCGCAAGGGCTTTGACATTCCCGGCACTTCATTAATCACCCTGGGACTGGTCGGGATTGTCTTCGCCGTGATCGAAGGTCAACGTTACGGCTGGATCAAGCCAATCGCAGACTTCAAGATCGGCAGCTGGACTTGGCCTCTTGACTCTATTTCCATAGTGCTGGTTTCGGGGCTCCTCGGAATAATTGCGTTGATCCTCATGGTCTTTATTGAAAAGCGACGCATTGTGGCAGACAAAGTTGTCATCCTCGACCTTCGACTGTTCCGGATTAAGAGTTTCGGCGCCGGTAACGGCGTCGCACTTGTTGTTAGCCTTGGTGAATTCGGTCTGCTCTTTGCTATTCCACTATTCCTGCAGGCGACTCGCGGCTACGACGCGTTACAGACCGGGTTCATCTTGCTGGCACTCGCACTAGGTTCATTTGCCGCTTCCGGTGCTGGCGCACCACTCTCCCAACGTCTTGGTCCGGTGCGCGTTCTGCAAATCGGTATGGTGCTTGAAGTCATTGGCATCATCGGACTTGGAGTCATTATTTCCGAGACCGTAACGGGTTGGGACATGGCTCCTTGGTTGTTCATTTACGGAATGGGAGTTGGCTTTGCCACCGCGCAACTCACCGGCGTGATCCTCTCTGAAGTCCCCGTGGCCGAATCGGGATCAGCGAGTGCCGTGCAGTCAACCTCTCGTCAGGTTGGCGCAGCAATTGGTACCGCACTGATTGGAACGACCTTGCTCATTGGCCTCGGGTCAACTGCAGGTCACCTGGAGGATCGAGGGATCCCAGCAGCGCAGGCCCAACAGGTCAGCGATGCTGTTGCAAGTAGCGCCGGTCAAGCGATCCCGGCACTATCCGCTCAACCCAATGGGGATGAACTGGTTGCGGGAGCGTCTGAAGGGTTTGTCACAGCGATTAAGTCGGTATCCATTGTTGCCGGAATCTTTGTTTTCCTCGGTTTGCTGTTGAGCTTCCTGCTACCCAAAAATACTGCACGCATTGAGTCCGAGGGTTATCAACCGCCTCGCGAGTGACCTTTGCGACACGCCGGCGGTAACCAACCGCTCGCACAACGGGATTAACCGCGGCGCCCGTGTTATGGTAATGACATTCATTATCAATAAGGAGCTTCATGAACCGATCTGAACTCATCACCGCTTCGGCAGCCCACAGCGGGGTTCCCCTCGCAACAGCCGAGCAGGTCCTTGTCAGCATCCAAGCCGTGATAATCGAGTCCCTCATCAACCAGGAAAAAGTCACCCTCCCGGGATTCCTCACTCTTGAAGTTGTCGAACGTAGCGCGCGAACCGGGCGAAATCCGAAGACCGGCGCCCCACTCGAGATTCCTGCACGAAAAGCCATTCGCATCGCCGCCGGTCAGGGACTCAAACGAGCCGTTTCCGGCATTCAAGCTTCCGGCAACTAGCGGTGAGCCACAACCATCAAGGCCGGCAGGGCTCGCAGGGCTCTGACACGATCGATCAACGGGGCATACCCACCAATGCGTGTGTCGTCTGCGGCGGCAACGTGATGGTAGTCAAAGTCGTCTTTGAGGACTATGAAATAGCGGGATACCTTCTGGACGCCGAGTGCGCGGACTGTGGCAGCCTGCTCACGGCCCCGTGCCCCTTGGATCGGCCCGAAGAGCATATTGAGGATTGGAACAATTAAATCGGGATGTGCTCACTCAACCAACCGGTGAGCGCATCAATTCCTATCCGCTCTTGAGCCATAGTGTCACGGTCGCGAATTGTCACCGCTTGATCTTCGAGTGAATCGAAGTCAACCGTGATGCAATACGGGGTACCGATCTCGTCTTGTCTGCGATAGCGGCGACCAATCGCGCCTGCGTCATCAAAGTCAACATTCCAGCGCTTGCGCAACTCCGCCGCGATTGCTTGTGCTTTAGGGCCAAGCTCTGCATTGCGGGAAAGCGGGAGAACCGCAGCCTTGACGGGAGCGAGGCGTGGATCAAAACGTAGAACCGTCCGGGTATCAACTCCACCCTTTGAATTGGGCGCTTGATCCTCGTCGTAGGCGTCTAACAAAAATGCAAATACAGCGGGGGTCAAACCGGCAGCCGGCTCAATAACGTATGGCGTCCAGCGCTCACCGGACTCTTGGTCAAAGTAGCTCAGATCGGTTCCGGAGTGCTCACTGTGAGTTTTGAGGTCAAAGTCGGTGCGATTGGCGACTCCTTCAAGTTCCGCCCATTCGCTGCCAGCAAATTTAAATCGATACTCAATATCAACGGTGCGTTTTGAGTAGTGACTGAGTTTTTCCTTCGGGTGTTCAAAGCGGCGCATGTTCTCAGGGTTCATGCCCAGGTCCACGTACCAATTCCACCGTTGATCAAGCCAGTAGTCGTGCCATTCCTCATCCGTTCCGGGCTTTACAAAAAATTCCATTTCCATTTGCTCGAACTCGCGAGTGCGGAAAATGAAGTTACCCGGCGTAATTTCATTCCGGAAACTCTTACCGGTCTGCCCGATACCAAATGGCGGCTTTTTGCGGGCCGCGGTCATCACGTTTAGGAAGTTAACAAAGATTCCCTGGGCAGTCTCTGGCCGAAGGTAATGGACCGCACCGACGTCTTCGACGGCACCGATAGAAGTTCGCAGCATCCCGTTGAAGTCACGAGGCTCGGTAAATTGGCCTTTTGTTCCGCAGTTAACGCAGTTGATGTCAGCAAGACCGTTGGCGGCTTCCTTACCATGCTTTTCTTGGTAGGCATCAAGCAGTTGGTCTGCCCGGTAGCGTTTGTGACAGTTCTTGCATTCGGTCAGTGGATCAACGAACGCGTTGACGTGTCCCGATGCTTCCCAGACCTGTGGGGCCAAAATAACCGAAGAATCAAGTCCAACGACATCATCGCGTTGGCGAACGACCGCCTGCCACCATTGCTTGCGAACATTTTCCTTTAACTCGACTCCGTTGGGGCCATAGTCCCACGCTGAGCGGCTTCCACCATAAATCTCTGAGGATTGAAATACAAAGCCACGGCGCTTGGCAAGGTTTACTACTGCGTCAACACGATCCATGACATGAGTCTAATGGTGGGCTTTACGCACCCATTGCCTTCGATCGCTGATCAAGTAGTGCATTCGCGCTATCAGCATCTATCACGTCAAAATCCGTGTAATGCCAGGCGAGCGATCTCGCACCCAGCGGTGCTTGCACTGAGATAATATTGGCAAAAAGAAACTGCAATTGATTCATAGCAGTTCGCGGACAGACCGGTACCGTTAACACCAACTCGGCAACCTCTAAAGATCTGAGCCATTGACCGACGATGGTTGCGGCGGCACCTGTTTCCACACCGTCATCAACCAAGATAACTCGCTTCCCTTTCACCAGACTCCGATCAAAATCAGATGTGAAGTCTGCGTCGAGCACCACAGTCTCACTCGTTCGAATTAATTGGATTCCAAAAAGTTCACGCGTGCCCACGACACTTTCAACTCCGAGTGCTACTGGGACACCATTTGGCATGATGCAGGCAATCAGAGCATCGGCAATTAAATTTGGGTGTTTCTCGCTTAAAAGGGAGCCAAGCTCAATTCCAGCATCAAATAAATTCTCAAATTTAGTGCTCACCGCGGATTATCCCTCGGTCAAATGTTTGCGCATCAGATGCGAGCGAACTGGTTCCACTTTCAATCTTGTTGGATTCAGAATCCCTAATAATCTCTACCGTTGCCGAGTCCCGAGTGAACTTCGACAGGAAAGGGATCACCTCAAGTTTGACCTCATAGCGACTCAGGACCTTTCGGTAAGCGCCAACGTCTTGCCATCTGTGAATCAACGTGAATTCTTCGAGAGAGTCGGTTGACTGACCAAGTTCCATGGATAAAAAGCCAGATGACTGAGTAAAAAGTTCACCCATGCGATCATATCCCTGATCGAATGCGTCGCGTTCGGCTGAAGGTACGACCAAATGGGCAACGACAGCAATGGTGTTGGCTTCGATATTCATGAAATCTGGCAGGCTCACCCATGAACTTTAACGCCCACTAGAATCCGCAGAGTCTCGGGTTTTAGTCTCGGGTACAGCAACGCCGAAAAGCTGGAGAGGAGGAGCCGTGGCCAAGAGCAAAAAAGATCCAAAAGGTAACGGCGGAGTTCGGGGGCCCCGTGGACCCCAATTCCAAACCGGAAATGCTCAACCAAGCGCACCTCGCGTGCCTAATGCGCCCAAATATTCCGCAAGTCCACGTCGCGCTGCCTTTGAGCGCAAGAGTTTCCCCGTTTTGGCAAAAGTGACTGCGGCTCCGCGTTGGCTACTTGTTGTCGGGTTGGGTTCCTCATTGCTCTTAGGTTTGATTCTGAGTGATTCATGGGCCTGGTTGGGTGCCGTGTTCCTGCTCATTGTTGCCGTATTCCTTGGCTGGCTGCTGGCCTTATCCTGGCCACTTTTGAGTTCGGGCCGGCGCTTCCTGCGACTCCTGGTTGTCGGTGCTTTGGTGGGAATGTCAATCCTCAAACTGGGTGGCTCGTTCTAAGTCTTATTGCACTTGACAATCATTATCATTAAGTCTATCTTTACGGCATGACCACCACAAAAATTACACTTTTAACCGTCCTTGCCACCTCCGCCCTCATCCTGTCCGCATGTTCAAACTCGGATACCGCTACGCCTGATTCAGCGAGCACTCCAAGTGCTCCAGCGGCAACGGTAGAGTCCGCAGCTGCCACTGGGGCCGCTTCGGTGGTCGCCACCACCACCATGTTGGGAGATGTGACCAACGACATTGTCATCTGTGGTGGCGGGACCGTTGAGGTACTTATGCCTAATGGCGCCGATCCACACGATTTCTCGGCGTCGTCGGATCAGGTCGCATCAATGATCAACGCGGATTTGGTGGTTGCAAATGGACTCGGCTTCGAAGCTGGATTAACCGACTCCATGGCAAATGCGAAAAGCGACGGGGCCAACGTCTTTGAAGTTGCACCATTAATTGACCCCATTGAATTTGGGGCTGCATCACATTCAGAAGAGGGTGACGTCCACTCGGACGAAGAGGGTGACGTCCACGGATCATTGGACCCGCACTTCTACTTTGACATGAACCGAATGGCAACGGCCGCTGAGCTCATTGGCGCGGAACTAACCACGGTCACGGGGAATGCGGCATACACAACGTGCGCTGCGACAACGGCAACGCAAATCCGAGCAGCAGAGAGTAACGTTCGTGCCACCCTGGAATCAGTCCCGGCAGACAAGCGCATCCTGGTCACCGACCATGATGCACTGGGTTACCTCGCCGACGTTTACGGGTACGAGATTGCCGGGACCGTGATTCCTGCCGGGACCACTCTGGCCGAACCCAGTTCAGCGGATCTGGCCGAACTTGTTGCGACCATTAAAGCCGAGGGTGTAACCGCGATTTTCGCCAACACGTCTGCACCTACTTCAC
>JBDNFH010000018.1:0-5326 GCA_041689915.1 Candidatus Nanopelagicales bacterium
CGCTCGCTAACGTGAATCTTGGCGCCGCGTCGATTGTTGAACTTGATAAGCGTGTCGTGATGATGGTGCGCCTCACGCAGGCCGGTTACGATCCTGCCGCTGCCGCGCTCGCTGTCGGGCTTGCACCTGTGGATCACACCGGCTTGCCAAGCGTCCAGTTGCAAGGTGTCGCGCAGATAGACCCGATCAACCCTACTGAGGTTTACGATGTCTGACCCGAAAGGTACACGCATGAATATAGAGTTTAGAAACTTCGCCGCCGAGATTGTGGAAGTGCGTGGCGCTGAAAACGGCGACGGCATGACCTTTGGTGGTTATGCTGCAAAGTACGACGTTCCCAGTTTGCCGTTGCCATTCATTGAGACGATCGCCCCCGGCGCGTTTGACCGTTCACTGAAATCAAAGAACGACATCCGGGCGTACGTGAATCACGATGAGCGCACAATCCTTGGCAGTTCGCGCGCCAAGACCCTGCGCCTAGAGGGTCGGGCGGATGGGCTCTTTACTGAGATTGATTTCCCGGAAACAACGTATGCGCGTAACCTATCTGTGAGTGTTGCCCGTGGCGATGTACGCACCATGTCGTTTGGTTTCTCTACCGTCCGTGATGAATGGCTAGGCCCTGAAGAGCGCACACTAATCGAAGTTCGTCTCCATGAAGTTTCGGTCGTGACTGGTGTCGCCGCTTACCCGCAAACGACCGCATCGGTACGTAACCTAGTCCAGATCGCGTTTCGTACCGAGACGGATGTTGAGGCACTCACTGACGCTATTGCCGCCCTTGAATCCGGCGAGACTCTTACTGACGCGCAAGCCGAAGTTATGCGTAACGTGATTGATCGGGCTGGCCCACAAGTTGCCGTGCCCGATGAACTACCGGCGGTTGTGCCGCTGTCCGTGATGATGAAACAACTAGACCTGATCGCTCTTAAATACAACATTTAAGTTGCGGTCTTTGGGTACGCCGGAGCCGGCGGCCTTTCCGACGCAGGAGCCTGCGCGGGTGTTCATTTACCCCAAACAATTATTGAAAGGAAACACGATGGCTAATTACCTACAGCAACAGGAAGACTTGCGTCTTACTGCGCTCCACGCGGCCCGGTCGTTTACTGACCTCGCTGCTGAAGAAAAACGCGAAATGACTGCGGAGGAAAACGCTTCCTACGACAGTGCCACTAAAGAAATTGAGGCGCGTTCGGATCGCATTGCGGAAATGATTAAGGATAATGCAGCGTTCGCTGAAGTTGAGGCGGCTGTACGCACTGCCCCTGAACTTCGGGACGGTAGCGGGAAGCCCGAAACATCAGACTTTGATGTTATTCGCAAGTTGGCTTCGGGCGAGATTCGCTCTGCTACTTTTGAGCGACGCGCACTGAACACGAGTGATGACAGTTCGCTGATTCCGTCTGATTTCTACTCGGTGCTGCAAGAGAAAATGCAGTACCAGGGGCCCATGCTGGACACCACTGTTGTTACCCGGTTGAATACTGCCGACGGTAACGATATGAAGGTTCCGGTTGAGTCCACTCGCCCGGCGGGTACGGCGATTGCTGAAGCGACCACCATCACCGCACTTGACCCGACCTTCGCAAGTCTCACTTTGAAGGATCAGAAACTGGCTGTCTTGACAAAGGTTTCTTCTGAGTTTCTTCGGGACTCGGGGATCGACATTGTTAACTACTTGGCCGGTGCGCTTGGTAAGTCTCTTGGTATTAAAGCCAACGGGCTACTGACGCTTGGTACGGGTACGGTTGAGCCGAACGGTGTTTCTGTTGCGTCTAGTGCCGGTGGCACTGGTGCTACTGCCGTGTCGGGTGCGTTCACTGCCGACAATCTGCTTGACCTTGCGTACACGGTTGATTCGGATTACTTGCGTGGTGCCCAGGGTGGCGCGTACATGATGAGGCGTTCGAGCCTTGGTGAGCTTCGCAAGTTGAAGGACACTGCAGGTCAGTACCTGTACATGCCGACTCAGTTGGCTGGGAACCCTGACCTGTTCGCCGGATACCCGGTGCTTGAGAATCCTGACGTTGCCGCGACCGCAACGAGTGCCAAGTCGGTACTGTTCGGCGCGTTCAACTCGTACATTGTTCGCCACATTGGCGGCATTGAGATTGTGCGTAGCGACGAGGCTTACTTTGCGAGTGATGAAGTAGGGTTCCGGGCAATTGTTCACATCTGGGGCGATCTTGGCCAGACGGGTGCTGTAAAGCATTTCGTTGGTGGCGCTTCCTAAGCGATCACACTCCGGTTGGCGGTGTGCTTCACGGTCACGTCGCCAGCCGGTCACCATCATTAAACAACCGTGAACCGTGAGAGGGAACCGTGAAAAAACTTACTGCCCTGTGGGTTTCGAACGCGCCGTGGGCTTTGACCGGGTACGGGTCGCAAACCCTGCAAGTTACTCAGCGCATGGTCGCTGACGGTCACGACGTGGCGGTTGCCGCGAACTACGGTTTGGAAGCCACTGTCACCGAGTACGAGGGTATGACGGTGTACCCGAAGGGTTTAGACCCGTATTCGAATGAGGTTGTTCACCCGTATTTTCAGGAGCATTGCATAGCGTTCCCTGACGGTCAACCGGTCGTGTTCACGTTGTATGACGCTTGGGTGTTTACTCATAAGCAGTGGGACGATATGCCCGTCGTGTCGTGGGTGCCGGTTGATCACACGCCCGCACCGCCGAAAGTAATGGAGTTTCTTTCCAAGCCGAACGTGCGCCCGGTGGCAATGAGTAAGTTTGGTGCCGAACAAATCCGCGCGCAAGGCGTGGAGTGTGACTATATTCCACACGCTATTGACACGAAAGTATTTCGACCGACCGAATCGATTTTGACGGCTAACGGTGTGAAGTCTGGCCGCGAACTGATGAAGGCACCGGAGGGTTCTTTCATTGTGGGGATCACGAATAACAATAAGGGTGTCGCGCCGTGTCGCAAAGCGTTCGCTGAACAACTCATGGCGTTCTCCATCTTCGCCGCTGACAAGCCCGACGCTTTCTTGTACTTGCACACTGAGCGCCAAGGGGCTATGGGTGGGATCCCGTTTGACCCGCTAATTAAAGCGGTCGGGTTACGGGATGATCAATTCAGTTTCGTTAACCAGTACCAGAATCACAAGGGGATACCGAACGAGTTTCTGGCCGTGATTTATTCGGGCATGGACGTGTTGCTTTCCCCGACGTTGGGTGAGGGTTTCGGTATCACGGTGGTTGACGCGCAAGCGTGTGGTGTCCCGGTGATCGTTTCGGATTTCAGTTCGCAACCTGAATTGGTTGGGCATGGTTGGAAAGTGCCGGGGCAACCGTTGTGGGATGTCGCACAAAATGCGTGGTTCCAGGTGCCGAGTGTTTCCGGGATCGTTGACGCGCTCAATGAGTCGTACGAGCAGCGCACCGGCGTACCGTCGAAGGTTGCCCGCAAGTTTGTTGTAGAGAATTACGATGCAAACAAAATCTACGCGACGATGTGGCGGAAACTTTTCAAAGACCTAGTGAAGGACTGACTTATGGCTATCACGAATGGCTACGCGACTCTAGTCACGGTGAAGGCCGCCGCGCGGATCACTGACACGGTGGACGACACGCTACTCGAGTTGGCTATCGAATCGAGTTCGCGGCTGATTGACGGTCACACCCAGCGCCATTTCTTTGTCACAACTTCAGAGTCCCGCTTTTTCGTGGCAGACAATTCTCACGCCTGCACGATTGACGATGTGGGCGGTACTGCAATAACCGTGGCTACATCGAGTTCCCTTGACGGTGTTTACGACACAACCTGGGCGGCTGGCGACTTACAGCTTGAGCCGCTTAACCGCGTGAGTTCGGGGCTTTCGTGGCCGATTAGTAAACTGGTTGCGGTTGGTGACAATCTTTTCCCGGTGTCACGTACGGGTGAGGTTTCCGTGAAAGTAACGGGGACGTTCGGTTTTGGTACGGCTGTCCCTATCGCGGTGCAGCAGGCTTGTGTTCTGATGTCACTCAGACAATATAAGCGTTACGACAGTCCACTCGGGGCCGCTGGTTTCGGGGATGTCGGCATCGTGTTTGTCAGAAAGATTGACCCGGACATTCACGCCATGCTCGCACCCTACCGGCGCAACGTGATCGGCGTGGCGTAATGGCAACCGTGACCGCGATCCGCGCGGGTCTCGCCACGAACCTTGCAACGATCACCGGCCTACGAACGTCGGCAACTATTCCCGACAACCCGAACCCACCGATAGCGATTGTGTCGGTGGATAACATTGTTTACGACAAAGCAATGGGACGCGGTTTGGACGAGTACCAGTTCACGGTGATGTGCATTGTTGCCCGGGTGAGTGAACGCACCGCGCAAAACAAACTTGACGGCTACTGCAACCCTACCGGGTCGGGAAGTGTCAAGACGGCTATCGAGGCCGACAGAACTCTCGGGGGTGCTTGCGACACCTTGCGAGTTACAGATCTCCGTAATTACGGTGATCTGACCATTGCAGAAACCACGTATCTTGCAGCCGAATTCCGCGTTGCAGTATTCGCCTAAGAAAGGTTAAAAATCATGGCAAAGTTCGTAACGATTGATCCTGTAATTGTGGTCGGTGGCAGCACCGTCACGGCGAGTTGCGTGAAATCAACAATCTCGCTTGAGGCTGACGATAACATCACGACTAATTTTGCTAGTGCAGGTTGGAAGGAGCGTATCGGTGGACTGAAGGGTGGCAGCGTTGATTTCGAGTTCCAGCAAGATTTCGGCACCGCCGCGCTCGATTCGGTTCTGTTCCCGCTGCTTGGCACAGTCGCTGCGGTGACCGTTCGCCCAGGTGGTTCTGCCGCTATCGGCACCACGAATCCTGAATACCAATTCAGCATTTTGGTTTCCCAATATAATCCTATGGATAGTGCCGTTGGGGATTTGGCTACGGTCAGTGTCGGTTGGCCGATCACTGGTGCAGTCACGCGCGCTACCGCGTAATCAGTTTCAAACAATTAGAGAGGAATTGTTGCCATGAAAATGAATCTGAAAGTTGAGTACACTGACGGGTCAACCGTTGAGGCTAAGGTCTTGCCGGTTGACATCGTTAGTTTTGAAGCAACCTACAACCGTTCGGCGGCGCGACTCGCTGACGAGTTTCGTTTCACTGACGCCTGCTATTTGGCGTGGCACGCGCTCAACCGGAGTGATTCAAAAGTGGGCACGTTCGATGAGTGGCTACTCACGATTGATTCGGTCGGGTTTGGGGAAGACACAGAAATTGTCCCTTTGGGGGAGACAGCGAGCATTTCCGAATAGTTCACTTGGCTTACGAGTTTTCTATTGCACCTTCGGTAATACTCGCTGAATCACCG
>JBDNFH010000019.1:0-10521 GCA_041689915.1 Candidatus Nanopelagicales bacterium
CGGTTATCGGTACGAACTGCGCGGAGCCATACACCTCACTCGTTGAAGTGTGAATCACCTGATCAATTTCCAAATCCCTGGCCGCCTGTAAAACATTAAGAGTGCCTTTTATGTTGGTATCCACATATGTGTCAGGTGAGTGATACGAATACGGTATGCCAATCAATGCCGCGAGATGCAAAACGACATCGCAACCATGCATTGCAGTTCTAACCCGGTGAGGATCCCTGATATCACCTGAGAAAACTTCAAACTGTCCCGCTACTTCAGGGTCGCATGAATCAAGCCAACCCCATGAGTTGAAAGAGTTGTAGAGGACGAATGCCCGGACATCGTGGCCTTGGAGCACTAAATGCTCAACGAGGTGCGAGCCGATGAAACCGTCTGCACCAGTTACAAGGATTCTGCTCACAGTGACCATCCATCATCAACGACCAAAACTTGGCCGGTCATGAACTTGGATGAATCTGAGAGCAGGAACGTAAGCGAACCCATTAAATCCGTCGCATCAAGTAATCCTTTAGTCCCGCACATGTCGTCATACTTAGAAGTGAACGCCTCGGGCTGGCTGTCGCGGATTCCTCCGGGTGCCAGGGCATTACAACGAACTCCATCGCGGCGGTAGTACTGGGCAAAGTACCGCGTCAGTTGAATGACGCCTGCCTTGATAGCGGCATATTCCACAGGCATGGTCATCGAAGTACCTTCATATAAATCGAAGTGAGGCGCGAACAGACCATAAATCGAAGCGACGTTAACGATATTGCCGCGTCCTTGCGATTGGAAGGCTGATGCGAATTTTTGTGATGTCAGAAAGTATCCGCCTAGGTGAAGTGACAGACTCTCACAAAAGTCCCGGTACTGAACTTCCTCCAACTTGCGCCCGTAATTCTTACCCCGGGGGTAGGCATTGTTAACAACGGCATCAATGTGACCAAATTCAGCCCGCACCTCGTTAATAACCTGTTCCAGCTGGGGGCCATTCGTGATGTCTAGCGAAACTGCGTGGGCGATCAAGTTCCTCCCTCGGATCTCCCCGGCCACTTGCTCAGCCCGATCGAAGTCCACGTCAGCAACAATGGAGGCGCCACCTTCACGTGCAATGCGGTCGCAAAGGGATGCGCCGAGTAGACCAGCTCCGCCGGTTACAACGATGACTTGCCCCTCTAGCATTGGGAACCTCCGGATTAGAGCCTATTGGCTGGCATTGGTGAGTCATTATTGGATGCTCGCATCCAAATCTCAACTTCAAGGTTATGCAGGTAACTCAGCGTCATTGCGGGTTAACTCTCAGTCTTCAATTGTATTTGCGAAAAACGGGCTTCAAAGTGGGCCCGTTGAGAAAACCCTCCGGTCCAACCTCTGCGGCCTTTGCGCAGGTAATTAGAGCCTCGAACGCGGCATCGAGAGTTTTCTTTAACGTATCTTCGTTGTGAGAGAAGGATACTGAAATCCAGGGCATGAGAATGCCTCGGCTAACCATTTCCTGAGCGAAAAGAGTTCTAAGTTCCAGAGATGAAGCCAGCGGGGAATCAGTAAATGCGTAACTCAATCCAACAGGCGGTCCGGAAACTAAAAAAATATTCGAAGCATCTGCGGACGCGGCCACGGAAACTAACCCATCTCGCAGTTCCTTGCCGTACTGCCATAAATGATCGATAACGTCTTCTTCTTTGTAAATCGCAACTGTTTCGACGAAAGCTCCAAGGCTGCTCATTTCACCGCCGTGAGTACTAGATAGTAGAAATGTACGCTCCAGCCCGGCAGGAGTAATTGATCCAAGATCCATGACTTCTCTTCTCCCACAAACAGCAGCTACCGAAAACCCATTCGCCATACCTTTGCCAAAGGTCGCGAGGTCGGGTGTTACACCAAAGTAAGTTGCGGCACCTTGCAAGTGCCAGCGAAATCCAGTAATCATTTCATCGAGTATGAATAGAGCGCCTTCATGCTGGCAAATTTCTTGAACAAGTTTGAGAAAATTGCCAGAGTGGTGAAGGCAAGAATTGCAGCCAGACTCGGCCGAGAGTTCGCGAGAACATTTTGTTTCGCAGGGCACCAGCGTGGTGGCAGGTTCGAGAAGTACACCAGCGATCTGACCTGGATACTGGGCGAAGAGTGCTTGAAGGCTTTGCTCATCACCGTAGTCAAAATAGAGAGTGTGTGACAACATCGATTCTGGAATCCCGCGTTGGATTTCTGTGGCACCGATAAACCAGTCATCGAAAGAGAAAAAAGGCTGTTGTCTGGGAACACAGACGTAGTCACGCCCGGTGAATGCTCGAGCAAGTTTGACGGCCGCGGTTGTTGCGTTGGAGCCATTCTTAGCGAATTTGACCATATCAGCGTAAGGGATTAAATCTACGAGTAGTTCGGCTGCCTCTAATTCGATCAAACTCGCACGAGTTAAATTATTCCCGAATTCAATTTGCTTAATAGCAGCTGCATTTACGCGCCGGTTGGCGTAGCCAAGGGTTACAGCCCGCAGCGACATGCCGTAGTCGAGAAACTTGTTACCTTCCGGGTCCCAAATATGTGCACCCTGGCCTCTGGCAAGAATGGCCGGGGCGTTGGATGGAAATTGATCTGATCCTCGAGAATAAGTATGCGCCCCACCAGGAATTACCCCCTCGAGCCTTCTTGTATATTCGTTTCGTGGCAACTCGCGTGCATTCATGGAGTTAATGCTAGTGAATCAAGCTTGTTCAGTAACGAAAGCGTTGCAAAGTCGTTTTGAAGCGTATTAGGGAACAACGCACTGTTCTTTTCAGCTACAGCTAGTACGAAAGCATTTAATTCTGCAATGTAAGGCTCTTCTGGGTTCACGCTAATTCCCTCGTGAGTTCCCAGATCAAATGGAATCGTCACCCAACCGTCTGAAGCGATATTCGAATATCGAACGCACTTTTCGTCACCACTCATTACGATGATGCCGGATTCACCTATCACTCTCAATTCCCGCGTTGGGGTTGGACGAGAGATGACTTCGATATTCAAACTACCAACCAACCCCCCGGGGTGTTGAAGAAGGAAATAGTAAGAGTCATCAATGTCGGCGTTGAGCTCCGAGAGGTGATATTTGCGGCAAGAGATCGGCTGTGGGGTTCCAAATAAATCATTCAACCATGTGAGTTCAAAAGGGACAATTTCTCGGCAGCCACCAGTCTCTCTGCGAGAAACGTAAAAATCTGCAATATCTTCCCAAGGATGCCAATCCGGCAACCATTGTCCGGTTGCGTACGTATATGAAATTGGTCTACCTATAACCTCGTCAATGATCAGTTGTTTCAAAAGTTTCGGCCCTTGAAAGAATTTCATGGTGCATGAAGGCGCCATAATGACTTTTTTCTTCTCGGACTCGCGATCGAGTTGTGCAATCTCTTCGGAATGCACGACAGACGCCTCAATGAAACACGGGATCCCAGACTTGAGGGCACTGAATGCGTATTTCATGTGATGTTCCGGGCTTGTAGAAATCAGAATTGCATCAGGGGAAAACTCCGATAGTGCTTCTTCAAAATCTAGAAATGGCCGGATTGAATAGGACTCAACTGCTGCATCTATACGCGTTGGATTTGTGTCGTACCCAGCAATAGTCTCAATACCAAGAGCCTTGAGATTTCGAATTCGCCTTCGGCCCATAGAGCCCAGCCCAATGACTAACACACGGCTTACATGTCCCATTGATAACCCATTACCTTTTCTACGCACATGAAGTCATACACGTCGTCTATTTCGTATTCCTGGTATCGCTTAAGTCTATAGCCGAGTGAGCGTTGCGCATAAAACGTTCGCTCGGCACGGAGAGAATCGGTCTTCAGGATGTAGGCAACTCCAAAGGGGAAAAATAAAAGTTCATCATCCTGTCTCCTATTGGATGCAGTCAGATGCTTACTAAAATTTCGAACTGCACTTCCATCGAGCCTTTTTAAGATACTAGGGTGGTGGTGGGCTAATCCCAAACTCACTACTCCATCGAAATCTTTTTCGTTAGAGTCCAAAAGTAGCAACATATTGTCGATATCGTCTTTTTCCCGCAATGGTGAAGTCGGTTCAAGCAGAGCGGTGTAATGGAATTCTTTTTTTTCGTATTCCGACATCCATTCCAGTGCGTGTTCAATTACATCGATTGAAGGACATTCGTCCGACGCCAAGTGTGCAGGTCTGATGAACGGTACTTTTGCACCGGCTGCTTTGGAGATTTCAGCTATCTCGAGTGAGTCCGTACTCACAATGACTTCGTCTAAAGAGTGGGATGCAAGGGCTTGCTCAATTGTCCAAGCAATAAGTGGCTTGCCATGCAACAACTTAGAGTTCTTCCCTGGTAGTCCCTTTGAACCCATACGCGCAGGAATTATACCTATGGCGCTCTTTCCGATTCTCAATTGCGACCACCTTTTCGATCGAGAAACTAGTTTGATTCAGAGTGAATTGGAGTTTAACAATAATCGGACACGAATTTTAGCAACCCTTCAAGTAAAAGCGAGCCATCACAGCGTTAAAAGTCACGTGATCGGCAGCATGACGGCGGCCAGGCTGTGGTTGCTCAAGCAGCATTGTAGGAGTTAAGTGAGCTCCTCGGATATTCTTGAGCGATTCTGCCACGATTCGTCCGGGTCCAATTTAATGGAATGGAATGGAATCAAATTTCACATTGCTTCAATAAGGAGAACAGTTGACAGGCTAGCCCTGGATTCGCACACGTGACTATTCGAAGCGTTTCCGAAACCCGTAGCTTTCCACCGAGGAAATCTTCCTCACGTCAATTGAGTAGCATCCCCGTATGCGAGTAATGGTAACGGGAATCACAGGCCTCTTGGGTAGATACTTACTTGAAACCTGTGACGAGAATACGGTAGTCCATGGAATCAGCCGCGGGGGTTGGCCTCAATCCCTATCTGAGGAATGCCAGACTCATGAAGTTGATTTGACGGATTTGGACGCTGTCACGCGCATCCTGGACCAGGTGAAACCGGATGCGATAGTGCATGCTGCTGCTGAAGGTCGCGTTGACATTGTGGAAGCCAATCCAGATGAGTACCGACCACTTAACGTTCTCGCCAGTGCAGATCTAGCAATTCTTGCGGAGAGTCGTGGAATTCAATACGTATTCATCTCTTCAAATGCCGTCTTTGGCGGAAACGGGAGTTGCTACAGTGACGACGGGCAGCTTGATCCTGTGAATCAATACGGAATTCTCAAAGCAGAAGCTGAGAGAGCCGTGCTTCATTCGAACCCGCAAGCATTAGTGATCCGACCCCTTCTCATGTACGGGTGGCCTATGCCCGAGCAGCGGCTTAACCCTGTGGTTGGGTGGATCAATCAACTACGCAAAGGCGAGCACATTTCAGTCGTAGATGATGTCTGGAACGAGCCGCTGGCTGCTTGGGACTGCGCCAGAGCAATCTGGAGTGGGCTTGAAGTTGGTGCAACAGGGCCCATCAATGTGAGCGGTGGGGTGCGAATGTCTCTTTATGAGTTCGCACTGCTTACCAGTTCTGTTTTCGAGTTGGATTCGAACCTCGTGGTTCCAATCAGCAGTGAGAGCCTTCCAGAAATGGCGCCTCGCCCGAAAGACACAACATTTGATCTGGTGAGACTCACAACTGAGTTAGGCATTGAGCCAGATGACCCGACTCGAGGCCTGCGGCGACTTAGGGAAACAGAGACTTCGATCCGGATAACCAACACGTGACGTCATCTGAAGTGCCTCGTGTCTCCGTGGTTATTCCTGCATTTAATATGGAGCAGCACATTGATGCGACCCTAGACTCACTTAAAAGTCAAACTTTCCAATCATTCGAAGTGCTAGTAGTTGACGACTGTTCAACGGATAACACAGCTTCGATCGTGCAAGCGCGGGCCGAAGTGGATCCACGTATTCGCTACATCCGGCTTGAGAGCAACAGCAACAGACCTGCTGTGCCTCGAAACCGTGGCATCGCCGAGGCTAGAGGGGAATACGTGGCTTTTCTGGATCACGATGACCTTTGGTCCAAGAGGAAACTTGAGCGGCATGTGACGGTCCTAGATTCCCGACCTGATTTAGCCTTAGTGCATTCCTATCTCTGGGAGTTCACAGAGCGTTCAGGTTTCCGAGGGTTGCTATACCTGCCTAACCCGCTTCGCCGTCGAGCCACGTACGAGACGCTTCGAGAACACAATGTTGTGCAGTGCTCGTCTGCGGTTGCCCGACTCGCGGTCATTCGGGAACTGGGCGGCTTCGATGAGCGGCCCGAACTTCGCAGCGTTGAGGACTACCACCTGTGGTTTCGACTGGCACGGAAATACAAAATCGGCTATCTCAGTGAAGTTCACGGTCAATACAGGTGGAGTCGAACGGGTACTTCGGGCCAAGAGAACTGGGTCAAACGGCACACCTACCTGGATGAGTTGGAATCGACAGTCGTCCTTGCCAGCCAGCCGTCCTTGATGTGGCAGGTGAGTCGAAAGATCGCAGGTTACCCACTGGCCCTCTATTTTCACTTGATGGAGGGGAAGATCAGACAGGCTGTCGGGAAATCACCGCGGGTTTGGTAAAGCGGATAGTTGAATCAGGGAAGAAAGCTGTCAGAGAGGGCATCCGGAGTTAGGGTGCGCCACCTGATGCATGGCCCTGTCGGGCTAACCCAGAGAGCGTGTCCTCGACTACTTGAACCCAGAACGGACCTGGGAGAGAATCCTCCCGTTTCAAAAACTCGTGCATGTAAGTTGCATACGCATCATCGTTAACCTTAGGTATCTCCCATTTGTCGATGGGTGAGTCAATGTCAACTATTGGGACACGAAGCCAATGTGCGAGATCACTCTGACCGCGGTAGGTGGTCTTCCCGAAACTTCGTGAACTCAAAAATGTTATTGGGCGCTTAGCAAACGCAGCCATGCCTATTGAAGCTGAACCGCCAGCATCGATAACTGCGCGGGCGGAAGCGATGAGGAGTGGTGTCTCTTCGTAGAAGACGGGGAACGCCCCGTACCGGCCTTCAAGCGAACCTCTAGAGGCCCTTGGGTGTGCTGCGATAACGACATCGGAACCACTTGAACTCGCGAGGGAGATTAGTGAACGTCGAATCAGCGCGAAATATTCCTCCGAGGAGATCGAGAAGGGATTGTTTCCCTGAGCTACATAGTCTGGATGGAGAGGTCCCATACTGTCGAGATATACAAGGGATTCACATTCCTCGGCTGGGTGGATTTCCTCGTGCTGTATTTTTTCATAATCAAAGGTGTGGATGAAACGCACCTGAGTAACTTCTGAGATGATGGACGAACTGATGGGCTGGGTCATGGAACCGGTCCACAAGTAATCCAATGGGCGTCGACCCTGCGAGGCTAGCGCCGGTTCCGATCTTGGTCTAACAGCCGAAGTCGCAATTCTTCTCAACTGGCGGCCAAGGTGAGGCACATGTTCGGATGGGTTTATGGCGATGTCTGACAATTTTCGGGCCATCCGCGTGGAAAAGGACCTAACGTCGTGTGTCAGTGGCAAGTGGCTTGGGATGTGGCCTGAATTGACAGCCCCAATGAGGGCGTGTGATTTGGAAACGATGTCATAGACCGGCGTTGGTTCAGAGAGCTGCCGGTCGTAGTAGGCTCCCCAGAAAACGACAATATCATTTGTGGTGAGTTGCGTCGAAATCTTCCGCAAATCCTCCAAAGTAGAAACACGCCACACCTCTTCCCCAAGCGCCAATTCTCCATGGATCCCCCGAAGTACCGGCAGCAGCAGGTCTGTTGCATCCAAAACGATGAATTTGAAACCAGAGCTACGCAACACCTCAGCGTCGACGCTGCTGGCAATATGGCGCGTATAGGGGCTTTGCGTCAGGAGGAAAAGGCGAGCGGTCATTGAGGCGGCCTTTCGATTCAGCCAACCAGGCTATGTTTGGGCTCAGAAATCTAGCCTTTAAGGGGATCTTCCATCGAAATGGCTGGGACAACAATCGTACCCTGATACAGACTATGGATTGTGCAAGTCAAGTGAAGAGTTCCATGAAGCCTAAATGCATTGGACACGACCGAAGGGCCTAACGTGATTGTCAAAGAAGCTAGTTGGATTGGAAATACACTCCTTGAACTCCTTGCTGAGCGAGGCGAGTTGCGCCTTTTGAATATCGGATCGTCCACCGGCACCTTTAGATCAGTAGACCAGCCCTATATCGACGCACTCATATTCCAGCCGCTGTCTCAAGTTGCAACGGTATCCGTTTGGCACTGCGACGCGCGCCACGGCCACGGGATTGATGTGGAGCTGGACGTCACTTCTGAAGGTGCTTTGGGTGTGCTTTCCGCTCTAGATTGCAACACTTTTTTGGTTAGTAACCTCCTTGAGCATGTCGGGCGCATTGAGGATGTCGTCAGTTTGCTTGATCAGTTGGTCCCTGTCGGGAGAACCCTGATTGTCACAGGCCCCAAGTTGTTTCCCTACCATCCTGACCCTATCGACAACATGTTTCGCCCATCTAGGTTGGAATTGGAGCGACTTTTCCCTAGCTTTGAAATTCAAGAATTCCGAGTAGTCAAGTCCCCAAATGTAATGTGCGCAACAACGACCGGCCTGTGGTAACATGTGCGGAGCCATCTTGCTTTCTTTAGGCAACGTTTGGCTGTATCGAATAGTGAAAGACCACCGTTAGAACGCCTTCTGCCGGTGTCCGCATTCTGTTGCATTCTTGAGAGAAAAGGACCAAGCGCGCAGGGCTAAGAGAATTTTCTGTAATTTTGTGAGTCCTTGTCGAACCGCGCTCTAGAAAAAATGCCCAATCCCCGTGATTGGTTGTGGATGTAATTGACTCTTACCGATTTGACCGCTAACCCGATGTTTACGACTCACTCGTGGCTACAATTGAGAATAGGTTCATATTGTGAAACGGTTGGTATTCGATGTGTTTTTAACCGAATAGATTGGAGGCCAGCGATCAAGAGCCGTAGATTGAAGTGGATAAAGAAAACTGTTCGCAGTATTAACATTATGTTAGAGCGGCGATTGTCCATCCGAGTTATTCGTACTGGCCTTGAGCATCCAACCCGCACCGGTATGGAACAGGATGCCGTTGCTGCGTTGGACTCGGTAAAAGGTCGAACCATGGCCGACGAGACAATGCAATATGCGACGTACTCGGCAGCTCGTTACGTAGCGCAAGCAGGGATTCCCGGAGCAGTAGTGGAGTGTGGTGTTTGGCGCGGGGGGTGCTCAATGCTCATGGCTTTGGGCCTCATGAGCGGGTCCGATACCGCTCGTGAATTCTGGTTGTTCGATACTTTTGAGGGAATGACGTCACCAGGGAATCGCGATACTTTTCTAGCGACGGGCGCAACTGCCGATTCCCTGCTTCTAGGCAGTGAGAGGGTTGGAGAATCTCCGAGCGAGTGGACAATTTGGTGTGTTGCTGACGAACCCGACGTCATGCAAGGAATGGCCGAAACGGGATACCCGAGGTCTCAAATTCGAACGATCAGGGGCCCTGTGGAGGACACGTTGTTTGACTCGCTTCCACCGCAGATCTCTATTGCTCGCCTTGACACGGATTGGTATTCCAGCACTAAGATGGAAATGAAGATGCTGTACGATAAACTGTCGGTCGGCGGGGTACTTATTTTGGATGACTATGATGATTGGACTGGCGCTCGTGAGGCTGTGGATGAGTTCTTTGCAGAGCGGGGTATCACGCCGTTCCTGATTCGAGTCGGGTTCGGGCGAGTGCATATCAAATGCTAGTGGCGGCAGCCGGTAGCCAATGAACTCGAAGCTACGACTCCATTTTCATTCAGACTGCGAGTTCTTCGGCGGATCTGAGCGATTGTTGCCACTCCTGTGGAGTAGCGAGCGACTATGGGATTCTTACTCCCTCTCGTTCAGTTACCGCAGGTCCCCTCGGTACGACGAAGAAGTGAAAAACTTTCTTCACCCCAAACTTGATACCTTCACCATCTTCGGTGAGATGCCGCAGCAAAGGTCTGCAGGAGCGCCGACTTCGGCCTTAATTGCTAAGGATGAAAAGCGTTTTTCTAAAATTACTGAGGCTTGGGATCTTCTTCTACGATACCCGCGCTTCCTAGTGGATGTATTTCGCCTCTACCGAATCCTTCGAAAAGTGAGACCGGCAGTCGTCCACTTGAACAATGGTGGATTCCCTGGGGCTCGGTCCGTTCGGGCTGGGGCAGTTGCAGCCCGCCTAGCAGGCTGCAAGCGAATCGTGATGACCGTGAATAACATCGCTTACCCATACCGGAGCATGGGTCGAATTGTTGATTACCCCCTTGACCAGCTGGTCAAGTTGTGCACGAACCAGTTCGTCACAGCATCCTCAGCCGGGAGGCAGGCCCTTATCTCTGCGCTGCGGCTAAAGGAATCGCGTGTTCGGAAGATCTCCAATGCAGTCGGGGAGCCTCAAATCGGCCGGAGTCGCGATGCCGTTCGGTTGAGACAGGATGTCGATCAAGAAATGACAGTCGTTGGCATCGTCGGGATTTTAGAGGCTCGGAAGGGACATGCAATCTTTCTCGAGGCATTAGCTGCCC
>JBDNFH010000020.1:0-2505 GCA_041689915.1 Candidatus Nanopelagicales bacterium
CAATGGGACGCGATTGGTGCCACTTGGTTTGGCTTCACCACCTGCTGGATAAACCGCAACGCGCAAACTCCCGAGGAGCTCGATGCCGAGCCAACATTTGAGGTTCGTGATTTGGTTCAGGTCGCGGAACTGGTAAAAGAACTCACTTGCTGACCGCACTGTTTGCCGGGCTCAGTATTGGTCTTGGCTCGGGCGTAGCACCCGGTCCTCTCACTGGGCTCGCAATCTCAACGACCCTGCGCAGTGGGCTGGGGTCTGGACTACGGATCGCAGTCGCTCCCCTGATTTCTGACTCAGTAATTATTCTGCTTTCACTAACACTGGTCTCTCAATTACCTGACGGAGCAATCAAGGTCTTAGGGATTGTGGGTGCGATTGTTGTTGCCGCATTTGGCCTTGAAATCCTCTGGTCCGCACACAAAATGCGTAACACCGAAGTCCAGATGGGCAGCAAGAAGCCAACGAAACTTCAAAGGCTCCCAGTACTAGTTCAAGGTGCATTGATCAACTTTCTCAATCCGGCACCATGGATTTTTTGGATTACCGCTGGATCAACAATCTTGATTGGGTTTTGGCGTGAAAGCCCGACTCAGGCGATTGTCTTTCTTTTCGCGTTCTATTTAACTCTGGTCGGCGCCAAAATTGCAATCGTGGTCGCGCTTGCAGCGACCCGGCATCGCATGAATGCGCGGACCTATCGACAAATTCTTACCGCTTCGGGCATCTTGCTTCTTTTGACCGCAGTGGTCCTGATCTTTACCCATGTCATGAATTAGTTACTAGGCTCGCCCCGTGGACTACACCAGCAGGCTTGCTATCGGTACCGCTCAATGGGGCTTGGATTACGGTGCGACTAACACCAGCGGACGACTGTCTGAGAAAGTAATTGAAGAACTACTTCAATCAATGCGTGAGCACAAAATCACACATCTTGATACCGCCGCAAGCTACGGAGACTCTGAAGTTCGGATTGGGAATCTAGATACAACTGGAATTCACATTCAAACAAAATTGTCTGCTAAAGGCAGTTCCCGCGACGAATTGAACATCAAGTTGCAAGAGAGCCTTACTCGACTCAAGCGAGAATCAGTTGATTCAATTTTGATTCATGACTGGTTCACTTTGGATCAAAATGAAATGGAAGCAGTAAGTCAGTTCTTTCAATTGTCGATGAATCTAGGTCTGACCTGCCATGTTGGGATTTCCTCCTACACCCGCACGGATCTGGATCGCGCAAAGCAAATGCTGGCGATTTGGGACACCGCACAGATTCCTATCAACGTTTTGGATCAAAGATTTGTAAATGCATGTGAAGTATTTCCAGAGATCGCATTTCAAGCGAGATCCATATTCTTGCAAGGGCTCTTACTCAGCGAACAAAGCAAACATCCGGATGTGTTGGTTTTTCAGCAATTCGCTGAAGGAACTACTACAGATCCGTTAACCCTATGTTTGCAATTCATCATCCAACAGTCATGGCTTGACTCAGTCATAATTGCACCCACAAGTATCGGTGAGTTTGACCAGATACTTCATGCCCTGCGATCAGATGCACTCGATATCGACTTTCAGGCATTCGCTTCAACCGATCTGAAATTGCTCGATCCGCGGACTTGGAACTAAATACTTTTACAAGCGCGCTTCAAAAACTTAATGGGGTTAATGGCGGCAGACTCCCTACCACTCTTCCAATATTCAAAGTGAAGGTGTACTTGCCCGGGGGATCCAGAGTCCCCCATTTTTCCAATCACTTGACCCTTTTTGACTTTCTGGCCACCCTTGATTAAAACCTTGTCCATGTGACCGTAGTAATACTTTGATCCGCTCTTGCCACGCTGAACAATTTGCAGTGCACCATTTGATTGACGTTTTGTTCGATTGATCCGACCGGCCTCAACAGCAAAAATCGGGGTGCCGCGCTTACCCCCCATATCCATGCCCTTGTGCGAACGCTCACCTCGGTCAGCTCCCCAACCTGCGCCTAACCAAAAATTCCTCGTGGGACAGACTTTGCCTTTGCGATTCTTCTTAACTTCCTGCGCGCGCACTTGCGTTGTGGCGATGCTCTCCCCCGGAATTAAAGCTGCAGAGGGTGCAGTAGGAAACATTCCCAGGATCATGACCGCAAATGCAATCGAAATAAATCTACGCACCGGTACACTCTAAGCATGGATGTGAATCTGTACAAGTCCACGACCCGATAAAGTCACTCTGTGACTGACTTTATGATTGGCCCCAGACGAGTTGGACCCGACCAACAAACCTATTTCATCGCAGATATTGCCGCTAATCATGACGGCTCATTGGATCGGGCTAAATCCCTCATGACTTTGGCGAAAGACGCCGGGGCGGATTGCGCGAAATTCCAGCATTTCCGTGCCGAACATATTGTCAGTGATTTTGGGTTCAAGGCCCTTGGCGGACAACAATCCCACCAAGCAAGTTGGGAGAAGTCGGTATTTGAGGTCTATCAGGAGGCAAGCCTGCCTTGGGATTGGACCGGTC
>JBDNFH010000021.1:0-4547 GCA_041689915.1 Candidatus Nanopelagicales bacterium
ATGTCTTCGACGCGGAGAGCTTGGAGGAAACGCTTCTCAACCAGGTCGGTGTTGTAGCCAGGGCTTTCCTTGGCGGCGGCGCGGAGGGTGATGGCCTGCTGGATGCGGGCGGATTCACTGGAGACGGAGGGGTCGGCGACGGGCGCGATGAGGTCAGCTCCGATGAGGTAGTCGCGCTGGGAGATGCCAGCGAGGCCCGGAGTGGCAGGAACGTGGAGGGCGTTGAGGAGGAAAAGCTTGCGGAACTCTTCCTTCGTGGAGCGCCAGACCCGCTTGAAGATCGCGGTGTAGATTTTCTGTCCCATTTCCACCATGGTTTGGGTGGTCTGGGCGGGAGTATTCTGGCCCGGATTCTCCCCCACAGTGATGTCGGTGGTGCCACTGACGCGGGAGGTGTAGTTGATCAGCAAGGAGAGCAGTTGAAAAAGTACGTCGCTCGGTGCATTGACAGGAAGGGGAAAGATGGACTTGCGGAGATCGTCACCAGTCGAATCCACACGCTTCCATTCGAAGGGCGCGGCTTGGTAAGTTCCACCCCTGATCTTAGCTCCCCGACCAAGGAACCCTCCTGCAGTCGTTTGCATTGAGCCGGCGTCAAGAAGCATGTTGACGAGGGAATTGACGGACTCGTTGAGGGGTCCGAGAAATATACCAAAGCCAATATCATAGATGCCTCCGTCAGGCGAGGGGATGAAAGTGTACTTGGTGAAGTATTCCTTGGGAGTGATCTGGATGATCTGGCCCTTGCGGGAACCGGCTCCAACCTTTTCCACTGCGTCCATGCTGTCGAAGTTAGCTACAATACGGACTACATAGCGAGACGTGTTCTCGATCGTCACGATGTAGGGCTCGGCGTAGCCGTCGCCGTCCAGATCCAGGCAGACGTGCTGCTCAAGGAAGGTGAAGTCGGTGGAGGAGTCGGGCCGCGGCGGCGTGACGCCCTGGCGCTGATCTTCCCGCACCTGCTGGGTGGTGGAGACGGGAGCGGCCTGGGAGGTGTACCAAGATTCCTCCAAGCAATCGCGCCAGATGCCCCGGAGGACGCTCTCGTGAATCTCGTTGCGGAACTTCGGCACGATGTGAGTCTTCCTCACCGTGGCGTCGAGGGACTTGCTCCAGTAGTTCAACACCAGGTCCTTGGCGAGAACCAGCTCACTCACGTTGTGGCGAAGGGCAGGAGAGTAGTAAGTCTTCTTGAAGTTCGTGCCGACAATGCTGAGGTTGAATATGGCCTTGTCCGTCTGCTCTTCCCAGGGGCGGTCTTCGTACAGAAGCTGCCAGCTCATATGAGTGGAGATGCGGGAGGCGCGGTCGGCCTGCTCGCCCTGGGGATCTGAGCCGAAGATGTTGCACTTGACCAGCTGCTCCCCCGCGATGATGGAGGGGTAGGCGCGCGCATGAAACTGCATGGCCGCGATGGTGATGAGAGGAAAGGCGACGTTGGCACAGTTGGGCCAGGGGAAGTTCTTTTCCTTTGAGACCTGGAGAGCAAGGTCCATGCCGGCCTCGTTTCGGCGCAGCCAGGTAGCTCGGGACTGCTCATCCGCGTCGTAGCCCTCCCCGCACTCGTCCCCAATGGCCTGCAGCTCCTCCTTGGAGAAGTGAGAGCAGAGGTTGGAGGAGGCGACCAGGGCCTGATCAACGGTGAGTTTTGTGTCGAGATCTAACACTCAGTATCCTGTAGTGGAGTTGCGGCCAGAGGCCTCTCCGCCGTGCCGTTGGTTCCAGAAACCTTTCTCCATTTCCCAATCATCCTCGTCGAAGAAGTCTTCGGGCTCGATGTGAGTGAAGGTGTCGAAGCCTCGGGAGAGGAGGGCGGCGGAATCGAATTGGTCATCGAGGAGGGCCTCGGAGGTGCCAGTAAAGCGCAGATTCTCGTGCTCGAAGCCGGGATACCAAGCGGCCTGCTTATCAAACCTGCATTGGCCGGCCCGCATTCTCCGCTGGTAAGAACGTCCACGAGTTGCTTTGTCCTTGACAGAAGCCACGGGCTCGAAGTTGATTCGGATATCACGCGTCTGCATCTCCCTGAGGATCATGGGCCATACACTTTTCCAGATCACCCCATCCTCCACCCAGAAGACTTCGGGATTGTGTTTCACCTGGATCTCGAACATGACGTCGATCCACTCGAGGGTGTCCCAGCGATCCACTTTCTGATCGATGTAGTGGAGGAGATTATTCACATCCTTGCCACCGATGGTGAAGGAGGTTCGGTTAGCCTTGTCTGCCTTGGAGACAGCGAAGTCGGCTGCAGCACAGATGACCTTCTCGGTCCGGTAGTCGTCAAGGTTCATGGGGAGAAAGTCTCCCGTCTTCAGATACGCAATGGAGCTGTCGAGAGGATCGTTGAGGAACTCCTGGGAGTAGCCCGCTGCATCCTGGTCCTCGATGAATTCCTGCTGGCGAGCGCGCAGCTTTTCCTCGGTCCAGCTTTCAGGCCAGAGCAGGTTTGAGAAATCGTCGAAGGAGGTATGGGCCTGGTAGAAGAGATGCTTCCACATCTTGTTCTTACGCAGGCGACTCAGCAGCGAATCATCATGGAGGATGGTGCCGTGGACACGAATCTTGCCCGTTTTGCTCAGGGCCTGCTTGGCTGCGCGGAAGAACCAGCGGCGAAACTTGGCTCGGCGATCCGGGTTCTCGACCTGCTCGTCATCTTCCATGTCGTCACAATTATGTGACAGGCCAAAAGCCGTTAAGTAAGAATGCGTCTTTGTCTGAATAGGCACAAACTTTTGAGGCGTTACCTTAAAAGTGCGTAGTACCTGCGACCACAAAAAACCATCTTCAATAAAGACGGCCTTTAGCGCATAGCGTTCACTATCAATAATATCATAGCCAAGCTTACTTGCGCCGTCTCTAAACATAAGATCATACTTAGTTTGAGTGTTACATTTGCGCCCTTTAATGGAAACTACACCTCCAACCAGCCCCTGCTGAATAGTACCAACTATACCTAAACGCGCAAGCATTTTACGCACCTGAAGTAAAGCCGGAAAACAAACAGACGTTAGACGAACTTGCTGCGTCTTAGTATCGACCCAGCCATCAGCAGCTATATAACCTCTAATAATAGCAGCCTGCTTGTCAAAGGCTAAACGCAAAATCCAAGCTGGCGCTTTCTTCAAGGAATTGCCGTAACTCCAGCTATGCAACCAACTGGACAGGATAGAGTGCGTAATAGTATAAGAAGAACAACCAGTTCTTTGGCTTATACTTACATGCGCATCAATGCTATTAAAAAAGCGAGTAATCCTAACGCCAATACTATCAGCGTCTTTATCCGCTACGTACCAAGTAACCGAACCCGTACCCTGTGAAGTACCGTCACCCCACCAAAGCCCCACTAACCACCAAAAATCTCCAAAACTTGGCCCAATAATACAGGGCGGGGACTCCTGTGTCATATCAATAGGATGCCCTATCCAACTTCTGTTAGTTAAAGTCCCGGCCTCTTGCCACGTAGGTTCACTTTTAATGTACTCAGTATAATTACGGATTTTACGTCCCGCACTATACTCAGCACACTTTTTCTGCCGGAGCAAGCGCGTCCAGTATTTATGCTCAGGTGTTACAAACTCTTCTAAAGGAAGCCCGTGCACAAAAACCCCTAGACCTTCCCTAATAACAACCTGTGCCGTCGGATGCTCCTCCACCAGCATTTCAACGCCTTCGACTTCGATCAAAGTACCCTTTTTATGGCAGACGAGTAGGTTGGGTCGCTTGCCCTTCCACAGCCGACCCCGGATGCGCTGCTCAGCTCCCTTGGCGATGATGCGGAAGCGATGCCCATCTACCATTTCGCCGATGATGTCAGGACCGGAGGCTCGGATGAACTTCTTGAACTTGAAAGTTGCGCGGAGGTCGTCATTCTCCATCAACTCCTCCGTAATGTTTCCGAGCTGCTCGACTGCCCCCTCCTCCGTGGAACCGATTAGGATCACGTAGTCGCTGGCGCGGAAAAGGACCTCAGCCAGGACGTAGTCGGTTGTCAAGGCCGTCGATTTGGCATGATCACGAGGGGCGATGACCATGCAGGCGGGGTAGTCGGAGGAGTAAAGGCCCCAGGCCTCCCGGTGGAACTGAGGCGTGGGCTTGGGAGAGTCGTAGCGCGGCGAGATGAAAGTGCCCGCGAAGGACTCGATCAGGTCGGCGGAGAGGGCTACGGGTTCCATTAGTTGCTCTTGGGGAGGAGGGTGAGGAAACCAGAGAGGGTCTTGGTTGCGAGGGAGGTGGTGGCTGTTACGGAGAGGAGATAAGTGGTGCCGACTTCGCCGCCGGAGCAGGCGACCTTCACTTGCGTGCCCGCGAGGGCCGGGGCGCCGAGCGTGAGGGCCGTGGAGCCACCGGAGTAGACAGGCGCTGCAGCAGTTGCTGAGCTGAGCGTTTCACCGACGCTGAGACTGGACGCGAAGTCGAAGATCGCGAGCTTGGTTTCGCCTGCATACATAGCTCCTAAAGTAACACGTTGCACCCAGTTCTCCTAGCAACCACCTGCCATCCGGTAGCGCTGGCGCAGGGGCTCAGCGGGCGTGGGCTCGAAC
>JBDNFH010000022.1:0-3571 GCA_041689915.1 Candidatus Nanopelagicales bacterium
CGAATCTGAAGTACTCCTTCAGTTGGTGAGGCGCCTTGCGAGTGAATTGGGCATGGCAGTCATTTACGTCACGCATCTTTTACATGAAGTGCTGGAAGTGGCTGATGAAGTGACTGTTTTGCGTGATGGAAAAGTGGAATGGACTCGCCAAATCTCCGACCTAGACATGCAAACGCTGGTAAGTACCATTTCACCCGACGCAGATCACGATAGTTATGATCGCGCAACCTCTGAGTCCACTGGCGAGGCGCTTTTGGAACTTCGAAATTGTCACACTGGTTTTACCGGACCGATTTCTTTAACAGTGGATGAAGGCGATGTCTTAGGCATTTTCGGGCTTTTGGGATCAGGAAGATCACATCTCCTAGACGCATTGAGTGGTGTACGTCCCTTCGTGGAAGGTGAAGCGGTTCTCAAGGGGACCAGGTACAAGCCCATGACAGTCGGAGCCGCAGTGCGTGCCGGGGTTGCTCTTGTGCCATCAGATCGAGCCACCATGTCTTTATTCGGATCAAAGACTGCTCTGGAAAACATCCTACTACCGCGTTGGCGCAGGACTACTCGCAATTTCATCCGCTCGCGCGCGCGTGAAGAAGCTGCTTTCCAAGAAATTGCTGAGCGCGTGCAACTTAAACCACCATTTTCGTTTCAGTTAGCCGAGCGATTCTCCGGTGGCAACGCACAAAAACTAGTCGTTGGCCGTTGGCTGAATGATCTTGAACCACTTTCAGTGCTAATCCTGGACGAACCGACGCAGGGCATTGATGTCGGTTCACGGCTGGAGTTGTATCGACTTCTGAAGGCCTTCGCAACTGAAGAAAAGGGTCGAGCCGTCATTATCGCGTCTAGCGACCCTGAAGAAATCGAACGACTTGCAACCCGCATTATCGTTCTTTCTAAAGGCGCCTTCGTCGGCGAGGTCCAACCTGGGCTTGGAGAAGATGCACTTCTAGCTTTAGTTCACTCACAAGAAGAAATTTACACTACTCAATTAAATGGGAGCCACGCAAATGAATGACGATCTAATTGTCACTAAGTCGAAGAAAGACTCCTTGCAGAGGCGATCTGATCCCATTCAAACGGCACTCGGATTCTTTCTCCCGCTAGCTACGATCCTGCTAATGGTTCTATTTGCAACTCAGTCAGACGCCTTCCTAACTGTCGATAACTTGCGCGGCATCGCTCTGCAGAATGCTGCGACAGTCGTTCTAGCAATCCCTACTGCACTATTGCTCATGTCCGCCGGCATCGATTTGTCCATCGGCTCAACGTTAGCCGTAGCTGGAGTCGTCGCAGGACTCTACTGGCAGCAAGACATGGTGCTAGTGGGGCTGATCGCGGGTTTACTTGCTGGGCTGTTGATTGGATTAATAAACGGATCACTAGTAAGCATTGCGGGCCTCAACCCAATCGTCGTAACCCTTGGAACTCTTGCGATAGGTAGAGGTGTAGCTCAAGTGTTGTCGAGCAATCCTGTTTACCAATTCCCAGACTCACTCGTTAACTTTGGCGCAGGAGTATCTCTTGGGATACCAAACTTGGTTTGGATCGCTATCGTGGCAATAATTTTGGGAATGGCGGTCCTCAATCTCGTGCCGTTTGGCAAGCACCTAGTAGCCGTGGGAGTAAACCCCAGAGCTGCCTATCTAGCTGGGTTACGCGTAAAAACTATCAAGTTGTCACTCTACGTGGCCACTGCCCTAAGCGCCGCGATAGCAGGCATGATGCTGGCCGCAAGGTTTAACAGTGCTCCTGGCGGCAGTTTAGGGGTGGGGACGGAACTTCTGGTTCTTACAGCCGTGCTCCTTGGAGGAGTGCCATTTACTGGCGGTAGGGGAGCGATTTGGCGCGTAGTAGTTGGCGTGCTACTGCTCGGAATTTTACAAAACGGTCTCCTGCTCCTTAATGTTTCAAGCGAAGCTGCCCAAATCCTTCTCGGGACAGTTCTTATTGTGGCTGCCGGTCTTGAACTCATACGACAAAAATTGTTCAACAAAGGCTAGCTGTTTATACATATCAACAATATTCACACCCAGATTAATGACTGAAAGGAAATAAAATGAAAGCCTTAGCATATTTCGAAGATTGGTCACGGCGACCCGGACAGCAGGTTCGCATGGCAATCAGTAGTGAACTTTCGGAACTCCAGGCAGGATTCGTTCAAATCGTTTCCGGTCCTGGAGACCTGCGAATCCGGAAACGAAGTTTCGAGACATGCCGGAGATCTTGGACAAAACTGTGGCAACACGCACTCAGATGACTCCCCTCGGATCGTATGCGGAATTGCCACTAGCGAAACCACTAACAGACGTTCTTAGCGGTCATCTCTATATGTGGCCCACAACGCCCGATGCAAACAAGGACCAGGTCATCCTCGCGGTGGGGGAACCCTCGGATTGGCTGTGTTTGGACATCGTCGATTCTCGAGTCCGACTAGTTGGACCTTCGGGAATAATCGAAGCCCCCTTCAAGCTCGTCTCAAGTATCTGGTATTCGATAAGTTTCTCCATCGATTCCAATGGTTCAGGAAACCTACACGTTGCTCGCACGTCGGGGTTTTCAGCGGAGGTGGAACGCGCATCAGTCTCTGGTTTAGTCGGCATGCCAAAGGGATCTACTGCCCGCGTCGCTACAGCGGACGTTGATGAGTCTGGATCACCGATGCAAGCCTTTAACGGAAAGGTTGAAAGCTTGTCCATGTGGGACGCAGTGCTCAGTAACGATGACAATAATCGTCTCACTGCGGGCATACTTCCATCTGCCCCACTCAGAGCTCAATGGGACTTTAGTAAGGAAATGGCATCTCGAAAAGTCGTTGACGGTACAGGACTGAATCCAGATGGGGTAATAGTAGGCGGTGCTGAGCGAGGGGTCACCGGTCACTGTTGGTCAGGGTTCATCGATGACTTCAAGGTAGCGCCAGAGCAGTATGCTGCAATTCAATTCCACGATGATGACATGCTCGATGCGGGATGGGAGTACGACCTCGAATTCCAACTTCCCGAAGAATTACCAAGCGGACTTTATGGAGTCCGCTTGGAAGGCGAAGGCTACGAAGACTGCTATCCGCTTTTCGTTCCCGCTCCGGAAAGCGAGCGCGCTGATGTGCTTTTTCTCTTTTCCACAAACACTTATTTGGCCTACGCTAATGATCGTCTCGCATCCCTTGGAGACAGCCTTGGGGCGCTCATGCCACACGAGTTGGTAATGCCGGAGGATGAAAAGTATTTGCACAAGCACGACGAGTTAGGGCGATCCTGCTATGACGTCCATTCGGATGGAACACCAGTCCGCTATTCATCAAGAAAGCGCCCAATCCTTAATGTACGGCCCGGTTATCCTAATTTCCTTACTGGAAGTTACCGACACTTCCCTGCCGATCTTTACCTTTTAGAGTGGATTGCGAAATCCGGTCTCACCTTCCATGTGGCGACTGATGAGGAAGTGGAGGCTGAGGGCGTCCAACTTTTCAAACGCTACAAAACCGTTGTGACTTCCGGTCATCCCGAATACTGGACGCTGAGAGGTCTCGACTCGTTGGAAGAGTACCTAACAAACGGCGGGCGGATTA
>JBDNFH010000023.1:0-15794 GCA_041689915.1 Candidatus Nanopelagicales bacterium
CTAGCAAAACATCAAGGACGCAACGCTTTCGGGTTCCGCAACCCAGTCAACCAACGCCGACGTATACGGTGGTCCTGTACCCGCCAGCACCGGCGGGCCTCAGCCGTGAAAAGCACGTTGCCCGGTTAAGTCTGAAGAGCCGGTTAACCCTGAAGGCCCAGATGAACCCGGGTGTCATACTTTCACCGTGAGTGGACCTCTCTTAATCCTTGACAGCGCAACCCTGTACTACCGGGCCTTCTATGCCCTCCCGGAGAAGTTGACCGCACCCGACGGCAGCCCCCACAACGCCATCCGTGGATTTCTTTCCATGTTGGCCAAACTCATCACGATTCACCATCCCAGTGGGATTGTGGCTGCCTGGGACAATGATTGGCGGCCTGCTTGGCGGGTGGAATTAGTATCCAGCTACAAAACTCACCGCGTGCAAACAAGTGATGGCAGCGAAGATGTGCCAGACACCTTGAGCCCGCAGATTGATTCAATAGCAGCCATCCTGGATGCCTGGGGTGTTGCCCGGATCGGTATTGACGGTTTTGAGGCGGACGACGTCATTGCATCGGTTACGGCCCAACACCACGGTGCATCTTTAGTTGTCACCAGTGATCGGGACTTGATCCAAGTAGTTGATGATCGAGTCTCACTACTTTTGCAGGTGAATGGAGGCGTTGAAGCCTGGCCCGTGTTAGATCCTTCGGCTATTGAATCCAAGTACGGGGTGTCCCCAACCGACTACTTAGCCATGGCGGCCCTTCGTGGTGATCCAAGTGATGGGCTGCCCGGAATACCCGGAATAGGTGATAAAACCGCGTGCGCACTGATTACCGAATTTCGAACTTTGGACAAACTTGTGACCGCCGCAAGAGCCGCCACTTTCGAGAAACCATTGACACCTCGTCTTGCACAGCGAATTCAAACAGGTTCGGCTTACCTTGCATCAGCCCTAGCGGTGATCACCGCCGAAACGCGACTTCCGGTGAGCCAATGGAGCGTCGATATTCCCTATGAACCACGTGATGCGGGCGCACTGGAATCACTAGCCACTCAGTGGGGTGTTGAAAAATACGTTGCTGAACTACTTCAGGCAGCACTGGGATAAGAAATAATCCCACGTTTACACAAATCAATAGCTACAACCGCATTAGCGTGCAGATCCGAATCAGGAGGGGTCACAGCAACAATTTGACCGAGAAGGTCGATTACCTGTCGAACCCAACGAACGAAATCGCCCGCGGTTACGTCATTACTTGTCAGGATTTTCATCAGAGTGGCTCCTTTAGCCCACCGATACAGCGCCCAGACAAGGCCGGCATCAAGTTTGCGACTCTCGTGAACTTTGTGGTCGTGTTCAACACCTTCTACTTGACCCCAAATGTGATGAATGTCGTCCAGCGCCTTTTCGGTTGGGCCACCAGGTACTGAAGGTGCTTCATCTGAATCACCGCGACGGCTTTCGTAGACAAATGTTGAACAAACCGCGGCCAGTGTTGCTGGATCGAGGTCGTCCAGGATTCCAGCCAAAATTGTTTGGGCGATCAATAGATCATTTTCGGAGTAGACACCCTTGAGCAGGTCTCCGCGCTGGGTAACCTGCCACTCTCCTCTGGGGTCTTTAACCAAGTATTCAAGTTCGCCTAGAACCGCACAGAGCCGATCAAATCGTCGCGCGATCGTGTTCGTCCGACCCTTCATCCGGGATGACACTTCTTGATATTGGCTTTCACTCTTTTGATACCGCTCACCCCAACGTGCGTGGGCTTCCCGTTCATCACAGCCGTGGCACGGGTGCGCCCGCATTTGATCTCGCAAGTCTTGTACTAGAGGGTTGACTTCATGTGATTTCTTGCCGCGTCTTTTGGGGTCAATTGCTTGTTGGCCAATCTCACGCACTTGCGAAGCAAGGTTTTTCTTCATATGTGCATCACGGGATGAGAAACTTTTAGGTACTTTGATCCGCCCGATCGGAGTGAGATCCACGAGTGCATCATGATGATTGAGCCTGCGTACTTGACGGTCCACGGTCAACACCATGGGTCGTGGCTCAACTTTCTGGCTATTGATCGCGGGGGAAACAACAACTACCGGTCCAGGCTTTTTACCAGCCGAAAGGACAATTACGTCTCCAACTTTAAGGGTTCGTAGCTGCGCTTCACCGACATCGCGTCTTTGACGCACCACTTGCCTACTGTCTTGATGTTCGGCAACTGAAATCTCGTGTCGCAGCGCACTGTATTGCTCGAAGTCACCGAGGTGACACTGCATTGAGTCGAAATATCCGGCTTTGGCTTCCTCGAGTTTACGTAGCTCCGTTGCCAGTCCAACAACTGAGGCATCAGCTTGGAACTGGGCGAACGAGGTTTCCAATAGTTCACGTGCCCGTTCGGTGCCAATTGAGCCAACGAGATTCACCGTCATGTTGTAACTGGGCCTAAATGAGGACTTCAGCGGGTAAGTACGAGTCGAAGCTAAGCCCGCGAGCGACTTGGGATCAAGATCCTGTTGCCACAGCACAACCGCGTGGCCTTCAACGTCGATCCCGCGTCGCCCAGCGCGCCCCGTGATCTGGGTGTACTCCCCCGGTGACAGGTCTACGTGGGCATCCCCATTCCACTTAACCAAACGCTCGAGGACCACCGACTTAGCCGGCATGTTGATACCGAGTGCGAGGGTTTCGGTTGCAAAAACAACTTTGAGTAGCCCCTGCTGGAAAAGGGACTCCACAATTTCCTTAAATCTTGGTAATGCGCCAGCATGGTGGGCCGCGACCCCGCGCTCGAGCGCATCAATCCAGTCGCTAAACCCCAGTGCAGCTAAATCTTCATCCGGGATATCACTCGTGGACTCAAGAACCTGATTGCGAATCTTCTCTCGCTCAACGGTGGATGTTAGTCGCAGGCCTGAACGCAGAATCTGCTCCACCGCGTCATCGCAGCCGGCACGGCTGAAGAGAAAGTAGATCGCTGGAAGTAAAACTTCAGACTCCAATAGTGCTACGACGTCACTGCGCCACGGGGTCAATGTGGTTCGTCTGGGAGCACTTCGACCTTTGCTGCCGTATTTGGAATGACTCCGGTTGGCTGCGGCTTGGGCGGAGTTTCGAGCCAGAGCGGCCAGTTCAGGGTTGACTTCGTGTTGTGAGTCATCGACGAAAAGGTCGTACAGTCTTTTCCCAGCCATGACGTGTTGCCACAATGGAACCGGTCTGATTTCTTCGACGATTACTTCGGTTACGCCACGAATTGTTGCCAACCACCGGCCGAATTCTTCAGCGTTACTCACCGTCGCACTGAGCGCAATAATGGTAACCGAATCGGGTAAATGGATAATTACTTCTTCCCAGACGGCACCGCGTGAACGGTCGGCAAGGTAATGCACTTCATCCATGACGACAAAGGAAAGATTGTTGAGTGTTGTTGAGCGGGCATACAACATATTGCGCAACACTTCGGTGGTCATGACAACTATCGGCGCTTCCCCATTGATGCTGTTGTCCCCGGTTAACAACCCAACATTTTCGCTGCCATAGCGTTCAACAAGTTCAGCAAATTTTTGATTTGAGAGTGCCTTGATCGGCGTTGTGTAGAAACACTTTGTACCAGAATTTAAGGCGCGATAAATTGCGAACTCCCCCACAACTGTCTTGCCTGCACCGGTTGGCGCTGCAACCAGTACACCTTTTCCAGCTTCAATCGCCCGAACCGCTTCCATCTGAAAAGGGTCAAGATCAAATGTGTAGCCAGCAGCGAAGTCACCAACCATGGTTCTGTTGTCCTGGGCACGCAGTAGAGATGCGGCGTACTTTTCGGCCGCGGAAGACATGGTGCGAGTCTAGTTGGAAGGGCTCACTCTTCTAGATCCGTGTCAAGTGGGGAGATTTCGTCATCACCGAGGTCGCTGAAGTCAGATCTTCTTAACTTTCGGGCTCGCCTGCGATCATTAAGCAGTGAAATGATCACTGCGATGATGACCAGAATCATGATTGGCGTGGCAAGTAGTAGCAGGTTGATGGGATCACCGGTCGGAGTGGCAACCGCGGAGAAGACAAAAACCGTGAAAATAATCCACCGCCACCATGAAACGAGGCGTTTGCCCGAAAGAATTCCCGCAAAGTTCAATAGCACAATGAGCAATGGCGTAAGGAAGCCAACACCAAAGACCAAGATCGTACGCAGGAAGAATGACAGATAGCGGTCAACGGAAACAATGTTCTCAACATTGTCAGGGGTGAAACCGAGCAGGATTTCCAGGCCATAGGGCAATACCAAGTAAGCCAGTGCGACCCCTGCTGCAAATAAGGGTGTCGCGACAGCTGCAAAACCAACTGCCCAACGGCGTTCATTGCGATGCAACCCCGGGGTGACGAACCGCCAGAGTTGATACAGCCACACCGGGGCACTTAGTGCCAGGCCGGCAACAGCGGAAACTTGAATTTGAAGGACGAACGGATCGGCAACGCCGGTGAGGGCAAGTGTCACCTCTAGACCGTTATCTTTCGCAGCTGCAATTACGTCGGTGAAGGGTTTACTGAGCCAGGCGAAGATCTCTGCGTAATAGATCCAACCAATAACCATGCCAATCGTTATGGCAATGCCACATTTAAAAAATCGGGATCGCAACTCCCGCAAATGCTCGGTCAGCGGCATACCCGCTGACTCCTGCTTTTCGCGCAGGGCCACCGGCTCTAACTAACGTTCAGTTGGAGAAGCAGGCTCAGTTTCTGCAGTCCCTTTGGACTTTGTTGATTCAGATTCACTGGCTCCTACTGCCTTGGAGTCGGTGTCATTTGAGTCAACAGCCTTAACATCCTCGTCAGAGTCGTTTCCGGTGAGGCCCTTAGTTTCGGCCTTGAAGATCCGAAGGGATCGGCCGAGGCCGCGAGCAGCATCAGGCAGACGCTTGGCGCCGAACAACAGCAGAATCAAGGCCACAATGATAAGCCATTCCCAGCCCTTGAGATTACTAAACATGTGATCCCCTTCCTGCCCCGCTGATTTCCCTAGGTGAATGACGCCATCTAAGACGGAGTCTACGCTCCTGCCCTGAGCCTACGTCGGCTTTAGTCTGAGTTGTGCAGCCGGACTATCGATTGGCCCACTAATTCTTTAATCTCTGCGGCAAATTCAGGCGGCTCAAGCACAACCGCCGCCCCACCCATGGACAAAATCCAGTGGATGAGCCATTCCTTGGACAAATAGGGCACGTGAATGAGAATCTGCCCTTCGTGCAGTGATCGGGATTGATCAGGTGCCCGACGTACCCAAACTTCTTCGGTGACCCAGGCTATTTCTGGTTCAATGCGAATGAGAGCGGTTGGCGCCAACGCCAGATCAGCGAGTCCGGTTACTTCGGCCATCAGGTCTACCGGGCTTGGCTCGTGCGGTCTACCCAGCTTCACATTGGCCATGCGATCAAATCTAAATGAACGTACCGCCTCAGCTTGATCACACCATGCAGCCAGATAGAGGTAGTCGTCAACACTGAACACTCTGATGGGTACAACGTTTCGACTGGACTGGTCATCTTGCGCTGATGCGTAATCAAAACTCAATGACTGGCCGTTAGCGAGTGCTTGCTCGATCAATTCGCTGTTGGCACCCTGATCTGCAGTTGAAATTTCTACAACATTTGATCCTGATCCGGTCACACGATCCAGTTTCCCAATCAATCTGTTGATTGAGTCTTTTTCACCGACACCGGGGATCTGGTTCATTCGTCGTAGGGCGATGGACAACGCGATTGC
Organism: Candidatus Nanopelagicales bacterium; assembly: GCA_041689915.1. Lineage (GTDB taxonomy): Bacteria > Actinomycetota > Actinomycetes > S36-B12 > S36-B12 > UBA4592. The sequence goes on from JBDNFH010000023.1 coordinate 5,741, forward strand.
TTCTTCCGAATTAATCCGCATGGGTAGGGCTAGTGTTTGTGGGTTTTGAACCCAGATTCGGTCATCGTCCCAAAAATCAATATCAACTAATTGATCAGGTCCGTAACCGGGTAACCCACATAAAACGAGTTGCCAAAGATCTTTCGTGAGCGTGTCGACACTCATACCAAAATGCTCAGCAGTTTGGGTCATGGTGATTCCGGGGCGCTTGGCCAGCCAGGGAACCAGTGCGAGTAGTCGGGCAATCCGATCCGATACCGCTTCAGCCACTGGTATCGCCCGCTTTGGCATCAGCGTTGTGTCCGGCGAGTATTCGTTCACTTGCAGCCAATACTTCGGCTTTGAGAATTGGTGACTCAATCGAAATAACGTCAGCGAGTGCCAGAAGGGTCCACTGGGTCAGTTCGGGTAATGAACCAGCAACTGTGAGCAGGTCGCCTGCCGTAGTGTGTTCAATGGCAGTGGCGCTCCTGCGCAACATGGCTCCGTGGTTGTGGGAGATGGTGATCTTTGCTGTGATCAGATCCTCAGGCGGTGGAATATCCATGGTGGGGTTCTCTGGTCGCATTGCGCTGTGACTCTCCGCGGTTAATGTGACAGTGCCTTGGATTCTGGGAAGCTTGAAAGTTCTTTGGGCACTGCGATCCAGATCGAATCCGATGCAATACCAATTTCCCCCACGGCAAATAACGGCCCACGGTTCAATTTTGCGTGCAGATCGAGTTCCCGTGCGACTTTGATACTCAAATTTGACCACCCGTTTTTCACGTGCAGCCCGAAGCAATATGGGTAGCGAGATGTCGTGGGCTTGTAACCGGACGAGTCCTGAGAGCTCGGCTGGAGGCTTGACCACACTCTTGCCGTATTTCGCTTCGATTTTGCGTAAAGCCGTTTGCGCGGGAGTACTCAAGACAGCCTGATCCCAGACCTGGGCGGCAACACCCAACACGATGAGGTCAACAGGTGTCAGTTCAAGATCCACGAATTCGTATTCACTGGGTGAGATCCGGTAACCCAGGGCGTCACCCATTGCATCGGTGACTGTTTCAATGGGCAGGCCCATTGAACGCAGTTCATCCTTATCGCGCTCAAACATTCGCTCGAAGGCCTCGTCAGAGGGTGCATCTTCATAGCCCGCGACATTGTCTCGAATGTCTGAGCGGGAGATGGCCCGACGCGTTGACATCATGGCGAAAACTAGGTTCAGTAGTCGCTCAGTTTTATCGCGCCTTGACATGAAATCGCTTTGATCTACTTAACACCAAGCAGGTCAATAATGAAGACGAGGGTCTTCCCGGAAAGTCGGTGGCCGCCGGATTCCCCGTAAGCAAGTGCTGGCGGGATAACAAGTTGCCTTCGTCCACCCACCTTCATTCCCGGAATACCTTCTTGCCAACCGGAGATCAGCCCCGAGAGTGGAAAGTTGATACTTTCGCCACGGTCCCATGAAGCGTCAAATTGCTCTCCCGTTTCAAATTCAACACCAACATAATGCACATCAACGGTCGCGCCAGGTGTTGCTTCTACTCCCGTTCCCACAATGAGATCCGTGCTTACCAATTCGACTGGGGCCGGTCCTTCAATGAAGTCAATTTCAGGTTTAGTGAGATCAGGCATGTGATTCCTACTTCCTTTGCTATTTACGCGGGCTCGGAACTATCCGATGGAAACAAGTTCAACAACAAAAATGAGGGTTTCATCGACTTCAATACCACCGGGTGGAGTCGCGCCGTAGCCCAGATCACCTGGAATTTCAAGGAGCCGACGCTCACCAATCTGCATTCCCGGAACGCCCTGTGTCCAGCCTTCGATGAGTGCTCCCGGCACGAGTTGAAATGTTGCTGGTTCGCCACGTGCCCACGAGGAATCAAAAAGTGCACCGGTGATTTGACCCACGCCGCAGTAATTCACGGTGATGGTGTCGCCAACCGCCACACTTGCACCACTCCCCGCAATGAGTTGATTAGAGACCAACTCCACGGCAGGAGCCGAGTCTGGACCCACGCTGATGCTGGGTACGGCATCGACGCCGATTACGAGGCCGTCAATCGCGGTCCCAGCAGGTGCGGTTTCCGAGCTAACGGGTGAACCCAGGGCAGCACAGTCATTAACCAAATATGGGCCTGACGCATTGCCGATGTCAGTGAATTGTGGGTCAGCGTCTTGGCTACTTGAGCAGCCAACTATCAAAACTAGGCAGGTCAGAGCCATGGCAGTGGTTACAAGTTGTTTTCTCACTGACACAGACTACCTACATTGAGGCGAGAAACCTACATTGAGGCGAGAAACCTACATTGAGGCGAGAAACCTACATTGAGGCGAGAAACCTACATTGAGGCGAGAAACCTACATTGAGGCGATCAGGCGATCAACACGCTCGTCGGTGTGTTGGAAAGGGTCTTTGAGTAGCACAGTGCGCTGCCCTTGGTCATTGAGTTTGAGGTGAACCCAGTCAACGGTGTAATCCCGGCGACGCTCTTGGGCACGGGTAATGAAGTCACCGCGCAATTTGGCTCTCGTGGTTTGTGGTGCAATGTCTTTCGCTGTGTCAATCTGTTCCGGCGTCAAAATCGATTCAACTGCCCCGCCCCTCTCCAACAGGTAGAAGAGGCCTCGATCCCGCCGAATATCGTGGTAGGCGAGATCCAGTTGAGCAATCCGTGCGTTCTCCAGGGTCATGTTGTTCTTGCGCATGTACCGTTGGATTAGGCGCAGTTTGATCACCCAGTCAATTTCCCGATCAATGAGGTGCAAGTCTCCCGACCCGACAGCTTTAATGGACCTTTCCCAAAGTTCCATGGCTTGTTGGGTTGCCGGGTCAACGATCCCGCGGCGGGCAACGAAGTCGGACACTTTTTGGAAGTACTCACTTTGCATCTGGATTGCTGAAAGCTCACGCCCATTGGCCAACTTCACCGTGCGGGTTCCGGTGGTGTCGTGACTGATTTCCCGGATCGCACGGATGGGATTAGCGAGGGTGAGATCACGCATGACCGTCCCTGACTCGATCATGGATAGCACCAGATGCGCCGACACAACTTTGAGCAAATTCGTGGTGTCACTCATATTGCTGTCGCCAACAATTACGTGTAGGCGCCGATACAAATCTGCATCCGCATGGGGTTCGTCGCGAGTGTTAATGATCGGCCGTGATCGTGTCGTGGCGCTTGAGACACCCTCCCAAATGTGGTCGGCACGCTGACTTACCGCGTAGGTCGAACCACGTGTAGTCTGCACCACCTTGCCGGCCCCAACCAGAATTTGTCTGCTGATCAAAAACGGAATAAAAGTTTCGGCCAAGGATGCAAAATCTGTCTGCCTCTCAATCAGGTAATTCTCGTGACAGCCATAAGAGTTGCCAGCGGAATCGGTGTTGTTTTTGAATAGGTAAACGTCACCGTGGATGCCTTCTTGAACCAGTCGCTCCTCGGCCTCAATGCCCAGACCCTCAAGGATTCGTTCGCCAGCGCGATCTTGGGCGAGTAACTCAATAAAGTTGTCGCACTCTGCTGTCGCGTATTCGGGGTGGGATCCGACATCGAGATAAAGCCTGGCTCCATTTGCAAGGAATACGTTGCTGCTCCTGCCCCAACTCACAACACGGCGAAAGAGGTAACGGGCAACTTCGTCGGGGCTTAGGCGTCGCTGACCTTTAAAAGTGCAGGTAACACCGTATTCAGTTTCGATGCCAAAGATTCTGCGTTCCATGTTGATCTAGCTGTTCTCTCCGAGTAACTCGGTGATGTCGTTTCCACTGCAGCGACTAAAGCGTCGACCGCCGTCACCGTTGCGACGCAGGATGGCGACTTCAAGGAAAGCGACATCTGGTTCCCCGTCTGGATACAGGGCATTAACCGCCGCCTTGAGTGTGTCCTTGGCGCTAGCCCCAACACTCCAGTTCGCTTTCATGCGGTTGCCAACACTTTCACTGTCGCCACCCATGCTGATGAAGCCAGCTTGGTCATGTACTGATCCATCAAATGAGATCCGGTACAGCTGATCGTGATCGGGGCTTTCACCTACTTGGGCTACCGCAATTTCAACTTCGAATGGCTTAGCGGCCTCGATAAAAATACTACCAAGGGTTTGGGCGTACGCGTTAGCAATTGTTCGCACCGTGACATCAGCGCGGTCATAGGAGTAGCCGCGGGTGTCGGCCAAACGAACACCGGCAACTCGCAGGTTCTCGAATTCGTTGTATCTGCCCACTGCCGCGAAACCAATGCGATCATAGATTTCCCCGATCTTGTGCAGCGAACGAGAGGGATTGTCAGCGATGAAATAAATGGCATCAATGGCACTCGCTACGATGACGGAGCGTCCACGCGCGATTCCTTTGCGGGCAAACTCCGCCTTGTCAGCGATAATTTGCTCGGGTGAGACGTAATAGGGAAGGCTCATGCGATGTCACCACCGGGTAGCAGATGCGCCCGTGGTCCATTTGGTTGCGTGGAACGGCGTTGCAGCATCTCCTTTGAAAGTTGCGAAACGCGTTCGGTGTTGATCTCTCGAGCTCCAGCTGGTCCCACCGTGTAAATCACGGGAAAAATTCCGCGGCTGATATCCGGTCCGCCGGTAGCACTGTCGTCGTCCGCTGCGTCAAATAGTGCTTCAATGGCTGCAGCAATTGCTTCGTCTTCACTTTGATCTAGTGAGTTGATTTTCTTGAGCGCACCGCGAGCAAATTGAGAGCCTGATCCCACGGCGTAGAAGTCGTGTTCCTCATAACGCCCACCGGTAACGTCATAGGAAAATATTCGACCAAGATTCAACTTGCTATCGAATCCGGCCAACAGTGGAACGACCGCCAGACCGTGCATGGCCAGTCCTAGATTGGATCGCAAAAGACTCGAGAGTCGATTGGCTTTTCCGTTCAGGGACAACGACGTTCCTTCAATTTTTTCATAATGTTCAAGTTCAACCTGGAAAAGTCGAACTAGTTCCAATGCAATGCCGGCAGACCCGGCGATTCCAATTAATGAATAGGTGTCGGCAGGGAATACTTTTTGAATATCACGCTGGGCGATGATGTTACCCATTGTTGCTCTTCGGTCCCCTGCCATCAAGACCCCATTTGCGTGACGCAATGCAACAATTGTGGTTCCGTGCGGGGCAAACTGCTCTTGCGTTATTGATGTAGCAATGGCATTGGGCAACTTGCCTTGGGATTGCAGGTGTGCCGCAAATGAAGACTCCGGATTCACTGGCCACCCTTTTGCACAAATGACTTCACGAAATCCTCAGCGTTGACTTCCAAGATCTCATCAATTTCGTCAAGCAGTGAGTCAACGTCGTTATCGAGTTCAGCGTTGTTAGTAGCCGCAACAACTTCGCTCTCTTGGGTCCCTTGATCTTCTTCGCGGCGGGAGCGCTTACTTTGATGGCTTTCGTGGGATGGCATGTGCTCAGCCTAACCGTTAGTCGTGGGAGCGCAATGAATTAAGCAGGTCAGCGGCAGTCTCACTTTGATCAAGGAGACCCTGGATTGAGTCGCGATTACCTCTCAGTGGCTCTAGGGCTGGAATCCGTAGGAGTGTGTCTGCGCCGGTGTCAAAAACTACGCTGTCCCACGAAGCTGCTGCGACATTTTGCGGGTATCGCCGGACGCACTCACCACGGAAGTAGGCCCGGGTGTCATGGGGAGGTTCAAGGACCGCGGCATTAACTTGCTCGGAAGTAAACAGGGTGTGCAGCGTGCCCCGTTTCATGAGTTTTAATGCGACTCCACGTTCGGGGTCAATATCGCTGTACTGCAGGTCGATCAGCCCTAATCGTGGGGAATCCCACCCAAGTGCATCCCGATCCCGAAAACCCTGTATCAACTGGTATTTGGCAATCCAATCGATGTAGTCGGCGGCGACGACATGCTCCCCCGACGCATCATTGAGTGAATCAAGGGTTTGCTGCCAAAGTTCCAGGATTTCATTGGTCTGGTCATCGGGCTCACTACGTGAGTACAAGTGCGAACGAACTGCTTCGAGGTACAAAAATTGAATGTCAATTGCGCGCATTGATTTTCCGTTGGTCATGGGGAGCACGTGTGCCATGGTGGTGTCGTAGGACACCTTGCGCATTGCTGCGACGGGGTTAGCCAGTTCGAACGGCGTGAAATCCTCGAAGCCCGACTCGATTAAGGCCAAGATGAGCGACGTCGTGCCCATTTTGAGCATTGTGGCCGTCTCTGACATGTTCGCATCGCCAACAATCACGTGGAGGCGCCGATACTTTTCCGGGTCGGCATGTGGTTCATCCCGAGTATTAATAATTGGACGTTTTAAGGTCGTTTCCAGGCCAACCTCGGCCTCAAAATAATCGGCCCGTTGGGAGATTTGAAACGCCTTAATCTTCCCGTCTTGTCCTTGACCAAGGCGCCCAGCCCCGGTAAATATTTGCCGGGTCACAAAAAATGGAGTAAGCAGACGCACAATGTTGGCAAATGGCGTCTGGCGGGCCATGAGGTAGTTCTCATGTGTGCCATAGGAGGCACCTTTGTTATCGACGTTGTTCTTGTAAAGCTTGATCTGCACTCCATCAAACTTTGGAGCACATGTGGCAGCCTGGTGCATGATCACTTCGCCGGCCTTGTCCCATAGCGCCGCATCACGCGGATTTGTGACTTCCGGGCTTGAGTACTCCGGGTGCGCGTGATCCACATAGAGCCGAGCTCCATTGGTCAGAATTATGTTTTCCAGGCCAAGTTCCTGCTCATCGGTTAATTGGCTTGGATCCGCATCTGCTCGGCTCTGATCAAAGCCACGGGCATCACGTAGAGGTGACTCGCGGTCGTAATCCCAGCGGGCATGTAATCCCTGGTCAAGTCCAGTAAGCCGTGCATAAGCATTAACAATGTGTGAACTGGTCACCATCGCATTCATGGTTGGGTGACCGGGTACCGTAATACCGTATTCAGTTTCGATTCCCATGACCCGATTAACGCTCATGACCACCTTTACCTTCTTAGTCGAACTCAACAAGTAGGGTTTTCGAAGTTTTACAGGTACTGCCCAGTATTGGACATTGTGCTAATTGAACGACCAGGCTCTGAACCCTTCTTACCTTTAATGAGAGTGCGAATAAAGACAATCCGCTCACCCTTTTTGCCTGAGATTCGAGCCCAGTCATCAGGATTGGTTGTATTGGGTAAGTCTTCGTTCTCGCGGAACTCGTCAATACAAGCATCAAGCAGGTGCTGCACTCGAATTCCCCGCTGTCCAGATGTCAGGTAGTCCTTGATCGCAGACTTCTTTGCCCGTGCCACAACATTCACAATCATGGCGCCGGAGTTGAAATCTTTGAAGTACAGAATTTCCTTGTCACCATTTGCGTAGGTAACTTCAAGGAACCGGTTTTCATCCGTGTCGGTGTACATGCGCTCAACTGCACGAGCAATCATGCCTGCCGTTGTGGCATCGCGATCACCATTGTGTTCGGCCAGGTCCTCTTCATGCAGGGGCAAATCCGAGGTGAGGTACTTTGAAAAAATTGCGGCCGCTGCCTGCGCGTCTGGACGCTGAATTTTAATTTTCACATCAAGGCGTCCAGGGCGCAAAATTGCCGGATCAATCATGTCTTCACGGTTACTAGCACCGATCACAATTACATTTTCCAGACTCTCAACACCATCAATTTCACTGAGCAGTTGAGGAACAATCGTATTCTCAACATCACTGCTCACTCCTGTGCCGCGCGTGCGGAAGAGCGAATCCATTTCATCGAAAAATACAATGACGGGCATACCCTCAGAAGCCTTCTCCCGAGCACGCTGGAATACCAGACGGATATGGCGTTCTGTTTCACCAACATACTTGTTCAGTAGTTCGGGACCTTTGATATTCAAGAAAAAGGACCGCCCCTCCCCCATGCCTGTCTTCTCTGCCACCTTTTGGGCCAATGAATTGGCAACGGCTTTTGCAATCAACGTTTTACCGCAACCGGGAGGACCGTAGAGCAGAATCCCCTTAGGTGGCTTGAGTTTGTGTTCCAGAAACAATTCGGCGTGCAAATACGGCAACTCGACGGCGTCACGGATTGCCTCAATTTGATCTCCGAGACCACCAATGTCTTCATAGTGAATGTCTGGCACTTCTTCGAGTACCAGTTCCTCAACCTCAGCGCGCGCAATCTTTTCAACGGCAACCCCATTGCGCATATCGCACAACAGGGTGTCACCGGCGCGAAGCTTCTGGTCGATCAGTGGCTTACCGAGTTTGATAACGCGCTCTTCATCCGAGTGGGCAACCACCAAGGCACGGTCACCATCTATGCGCTCCTTGAGGACAACGATCTCCCCGGTCTCGTCGTATTCACGAATACTGACAATATTCATGGACTCATTAAGTAGCACTTCACGGCCAAGGACCAAGTCGCCAATATCAATGCTGGGACTCACGCCCACGCGCAACTTCTTACCCGAAGCCATAATGTCTGCGGTGGCATCTTCGTGCGCTACCAAGATGGTGGCAAACCCACTAGGCGGCTGGGCAAGGCGGTCCACCTCTGTCTTGAGGGACACAATTTGCTCCCGGGCATCCCGCAATGTGGTGATCAAGCGCTCATTGTGATCTCTTGCTGCAGCCAACTCTCCTTGGATGTGCCTTAGATCAGAGTCTTGCTCCATGCGGTCACCATTTCCCTTTAGGTCACTTGCTGTCGCTCACAGCACCAACACCATAACCCGATTAGACGCTTTCAGCGAGTGAAGTGGGGGTGATTCCCTCAGATTCATTAGTGCCACCGGGACCGTGGTAGTCCTCCCCGTAGGCGCCAGGCGCTGGGCGGCGCTTGCGATCAAGTGAAGGCCCGTTCATCAATCTCGCAGCAACCAGGAAACCCGTATGACCATTCATTTTGTGATCTGGGCGCACCGACAAGCCGTCCAAATGCCAGGTTCGTAGCAGACTTTCTTCGGCGCGCGGTTCGGTCCAAACATTACGAACTCGAATTGTTTCCACCAAACGTGACAGCTGGGTCGTGGTTGCAACGTAGGCAACAAGTGCTCCACCTGGGCGTAGCGCCCGTTCAACGACGTCCATGCATTCCCACGGCGCCAACATGTCAAGAACAACGGAGTCGAACGCACCGGCATCGGGGGTTGAATCGGAAAGATCTGCAACCGTGAGACTCCACGACGTGGGGAAGCCACCGAACCACCGACATACATTCTCTGTCGCGATCTCCGCGAATTCTGCACGGCGTTCAACGCTGACCACCGAACCCGTCGTGCCTGTGCTGCGTAGGAGCGAACACGTCAAGGCACCTGACCCAACCCCTGCTTCGAGAATGCGCGATCCTGCTCCGATATCAGCTAAACCAACTATTCGAGCAGCGTCCTTTGGGTACACGACCGCTGCCCCCCTGGGCATGGAAAGTACGTAGTCATCAAGTGCCGGCCGCAGTACTTGGTAGGAAATAGCGCGATCGCTATTTATGACGATTCCCTCGGTGTTACCAATCATGTCGTTATGAGCCAATTGGCCTCGATGACTGTGAAAAACAGCGTCGGCTTTCAGAGTCATGGTGTACTTATTTGCCCGCGCATCAATGAGTTGAACAAGATCCCCGGCCGCGAGCGGGCCTCTTGGTCGAGCCCCCACACGTACCCGGTCGCGTGATGCTGGCGGGTGAACAGGGCGTTTAGGCATAAGCGAACTTTATCGAACGGGGTTGACGGACGCTCTGACCGCGTTGTGTGCGAACATCATTCGTTGAAATCACGTGAATAACTAGGCTTCAACCGTGTTCCCACGTTCACTCTCGCCTTCGCGCAGCGCCGACTATCAACAATGTCCACTCCTGTATCGCTTCAAGACAATTGATCAATTGCCCGAAGAACCCTCCATCGCTGCAGTTCGAGGAACGCTCGTGCACACGGTTCTGGAAAATATCTTCAATTCCCCGGCAGGTGAACGCACGTACGAACTAGCTATCTCACTCTTCACAGGGGCATTGAAATCCCTGGCAGAGCGTGAGCCCAAAGAGGCTGCGCTGATCTATGAGCATGCTTCGGCCACTGGCTCCCAGGAAATGGTCGAAGCAACGTTGACGCCGATTCGAC
>JBDNFH010000024.1:0-2165 GCA_041689915.1 Candidatus Nanopelagicales bacterium
CAGTGGCCGCGAACGGCACATGGACGACTTCAACCGGAGATTGGACCACCGCTGGAAACTGGACCCCAGGCATTCCAGGATCCACCGATACGGCTTATTTCGCTAACGATCCTGCGGATGCTCCGGTCACCGTGAATATCGATGGTGCCCAATCTATAAACATTTTCAATTTCGCCAACACCGACAGCAGGACCTACACATTTTCCGGATCGAATCTGACTTTTCTGACCAAAGATGGTGCGACCGACGCCAGGATTTTGACGGGATCGGCTGCCGCATCGGCGATTACGTTTAACAACAACCTGGTGATTGGAGCCGGATTTGGTGGACCCGATGCCGCCGCAAGGCTTACTATTGGTGGCACCCAACCCAGCTCAAGTAATTTTACGACCCTCACCATTAATGGGAACATACTTTCCGGTTCCGGAGCTGGTCTCAAATCATTGGCCTTCAATTCCTCGGCTACCGCCCAGATCATAATTAATGGCAACAATTCCGCGCAGTTTCTGGGTTTTGGCGGAGAAGGAGAGGTCATTGCCGGAAGCACGTCCGCACTCGGAGCCGGGTCAGTCCAGAAAACATCCTCTTCGCTTTTGTCCTTGCGCTCGGATGTGACTGTTGGGGGAAGCAGCTACTCCTGGACAACTAGTGGACATACGACCTCCATCCGAATTTCCGAGGTGAGCGCCAGTTCCGCGAATCGTACGCTGACATTCAACAATCGCACAATCAGTACCGGCGGATCTTTGTTATGGGTGGACAATGTGAACAGCACCGGGAAACTGATCCTCGAACTCAAGTATAGCGGTGGGACCGCTCAATCGCTGAAATTGGCCCCCAATGCCTCTGGTATCGTTCGCTTTGCACAATCGGGAGCCACTACTCAGAGTGGAGTGATCAGCGGAGCCGGCCAAGTGGAACAAAACGTGGGAACCGGCATCACGACTCTCTCGGCTGCCAATACCTACACGGGAAAAACGATAATTTCTGCTGGCACTTTGTTGCTCTCATCCACCGGTTCGATCGCAAACAGTTCGGCGATTGACTTCACGACCAGCGGGTTAGGGACATTGGACGTAAGCAGCGTGAGCGGCGGGTTCCAAATCTCTTCCAACCAGACCCTTCAGGGCACTGGCACAGTGATCGGAGCCCTCACTGTGGCCAGCACCGGCATTCTGGCACCTGGGAACAGCGCAGGCACAATCACCTTTAACAACAATCTGACGCTGGCGTCCGGGAGTGTGAGTAATTTCGAGATCAACGGGCTTACTACCGGTCTCTACGATCTTGCTAAGGGCGGGACGGGATCGCAAACGGTGAACTTCGGGGGCACGCTGAACCTGATTTTTCAGAGTGGGTTTAACACGGTGGGAACAGTCAAGATCTTTGACTTCGAGACCTATGCCGGGACCTTCGGCGTGAACACGAGTGGACTGGCCTCGGGATACACGGCAAGCTTCAACGCAACGGACGGTGTGGTGACGGTCGTTCCCGAACCCGGGACCGCCTCTCTTCTTCTCGGGGGTTTGGCCCTAGCACTGCTTGGTCGCAGGACTCGCAGTCCCCGGCAGTCCTGTTAGCCTGAACGGCAATCGAAGCAGTTGGGTCCATGGATCGTGACGATAGGGTCTGAGGGCTGGGGTCAGCGTCCCCATCGCCAATGCGCCTCCTTGTACCCGGCCACGTTGAGGTCGGTGTATTGCAAACCTGGCGGTTCGAGCAACGCGCGACCCGCTGCAGCCCGTCGGGAGTAGAGCAAAATTCCTTTACGTCCTATTTGCTGGCATGGTACTTTCTGGTCTCTATGAAAGCGTTCCCTCAGTTCCTCAATCCACGGTTTCTCATTTTGAACATTGGGATCCTGTTCCCCCTAGTCTGCTCTGCCGCCCCTCTATTCAGCGCAAACCACTTGGAAAGGCACCGGAGATGGAGTGAGTTGGTCTGATGCGACAAACTGGAGCACAGGAGTGCCGAGCGTCAGCGCGCTGACCCAATTTTCAAATGGCGTACTGCCCGATGCAGCGATCAATATTACGGTGGACACCGTCACGCCGGCGCGGGATATTACCTTCGGAACTACTGGCAATCGTTCCGTCACCTTGAATGGTGGGACCTTGTTTCTGGAGGGAGATACCGGTACGACGCTGATGACTTGGAGGGGCGGC
>JBDNFH010000025.1:0-5487 GCA_041689915.1 Candidatus Nanopelagicales bacterium
CGGCGGAAATGGTTTTTACTGGGTCACCTCTGTTGACCCCGAACGCCCTTGGATAATTGAAGTGCGGAGGGACAACAGTGGCACTCGGTGTTGGAACGCGCCTATTGGTGAACGAACTCATCTTTATGGTGGACTCCCCGGCGGGCTGTGGCGCTTACGCGGACGTGCACCGAACAAGGTTCTAGGCGTAGGATTCGCTTCCGAGGGATGGAATGTTGCGCAGCCCTTCCAGCGCCAACCCGCAAGTTATCTGGGCGCAGCAAGCATTTGGTTTGAGGGAATTGATGCCGAAGTGCTGGGTGATGATGGTTACATACTGGGTGGAGTAGCAGGAGACGAAGTTGATCGCTACGATCTCAAATTAGGGTCACCCATCCATGCCGAGGTGCTGTGTACTGCTTCCGGCTTCGACAACGAATACCAGCTCGTAATTGAAGATCAGTTATTGGCCATGCCCAACCAGGGGGGTAAAGATAGGCAAGACGTAGTCAAGTGCGACATGGTCTATTTCCCCATCGCAGGTGGCGGGGCTGTCTTTTCGGGCAGTTCAATCACATATGGCGGTGCACTCGCATGGAACGACTTCGAAAATGATCTTGAAAAGGTCACGACCCGAGTACTTCGCAGTTTCTGCTCAACCCTTCCGGGGACAAATCAATTGGGGACCAGTTGATGCAGATGAGACCCTGCAGGTGAATCTTCAAAAATGCTATGAGCGTTATGGCGGCAATCAGAGGCCGGAGTCTGCCCCCATTCAAACCGGTGACTTTGAACCGTCGATACGGCACCTCTCGTTACATCAATCAACAAGTGTCGTCACAAACTGTGACTCCCTGAGGTTTATCCAAAAAAGTAGATACTTATTGTGCAAGGGTTCGTCGCCGCCGAAAGGATGTTGTTATGTCTGGTCGTCGGAAGTTCCCAGCTGGGTTCAAGTTGTGGCTGGTCACCGGGTGATCGATTCTGATCGTTTGGTTTCTGAAGTAGCTCGCGAGTTAATAATTGGTGAAGTGTCTTTCGGCCGACGGGCGCGTGATGAGCAGAAAATTTTTGGTTAAAATTTGCGTAGTCAAGGATGCTTGCGTTAATTCACAAATCACTTAATAAAAGGGAAACAATGTTTACCTCAGTCAAGGGATATTCCGTAGTTGTAACCGGCGGCACTAAAGGAATTGGAAAAGGTATCGCGAGAGTGTTTGCCCGTGCGGGTGCCAACGTATTGATTACTGGACGCGATGAAGCTGGTGCACAGGCTGTTTGCAAAGAGCTAACAGCCCTAGGTGGTGGAACAGTCACTTACATGATCGCCGACGTGAGTAGTAAATCTGAATGCGATCGAGTGGCGGATACTGCTCTTGAGCGCAATGGCCGCATTGATGTCCTTTGTGCCAATGCAGGCATTTTTCCGGATTCAAAATTAGCAACGATGTCTGAGGCAGACATGGATTTAGTTTTTGGAACCAACGTAAAAGGAACTATGCTTTCAGTTCAGGCTTGTTTGACTGCTCTAGAGCAGTCTGGCCACGGTCGGGTTATATTGACTTCGTCAATTACAGGTCTGATAACAGGATTTCCAGGCTTGTCACACTACGGTGCAAGTAAAGCTGCTCAACTGGGCTTCATGCGCACCGCGGCCATTGAATTGGCGCCCATGAATATTACGGTTAACGCTGTGCTTCCCGGCAACATTGCAACCGAAGGCTTAGCAGACATGGGTCCGGAGTATCGAAAGGCTATGGAAGCATCGATTCCGCAAGGCCGACTTGGGAACGTAGAAGATATCGGTAATGCAGTGCTGTTTTTCGCAACTAAAGAAGCTGCATATATAACTGGCCAATCATTGGTAATCGATGGCGGACAGATATTGCCAGAGTCACTTGCTGCACTTCAAGAAATGTAATTGGTTTATTGATGGCACGGTGATTGCAAGTGGTCGTCAACACTGCAACAACAACCCTCCTAAAGTGAACAAGAGAAGGTGACTAACCCTGGGGCGGGTCACAGTGTCAATCAGACCGATAGCAATCCCAATGCAACAAGCTTCGTGTTTCGACCAAGAACCCATGAGAAGAAGACAGCCCTTGAACCCAAAGAGGGGCCAGAGGCTCTTGTCTCCGACGGATTCTCGGATCGCGGCGGAAACGCAGTACCCAAAACGCCTCATTGCCTCAAGTAGTAAACCACCTCGTGCTTACGAGAGGGTTACAGTGGCGGATCGAAGGGTCCTACTTAACATAAGTGTGCAAAGGAAACGCCCTGAATCGAAGTCGAGGCAACTTCTCAATAGTGATGAATCCGGGTTCAGCATTGATGACGTCCGGGATCCGATTCACCAGATGTGCGCAGGTACTGATCTGGGTGGGTACTTTTCCATTGGACAAACTGAAGTCCGGCTCCCCCCTGATTTCCCACTCATTGACATCATGTTCGTGCGGGTCATAAACCCGTCCTGACATTTGGTACGTGATGGTCATTCCCTCTTCGGTCACGACTTGATCAACGTCCGTGAAGCCAATAACCGTTCCTGGGGAATATTCAACGCCTGTACTTCGTGAGCGTATAGGTCTCGCGGCAATGTCAGGTCGGGTCTCAGTTGTCTGCGTCACGACGGTGAGACCAACATCGGCCACAAGAGCATCCACAACGTTACGACCGAAGGTCGGCGGCCTTGATGAACTTGCCAGCCACTCGTCGAACTGTTCCGGCGTAGTGCCCACTTGCTGGAGAGAAACGACTTCCGGTCCGTAGTCATCAACATTCCAACTCACAGTACCGTTCACCGATTCAATGCGGTGACAGGATCCCATCATCATGGCGACGATATTCACCCAATAAGTATCTTGATGGCCGGTGCCCGTAATGGTTGCGCCGGTCTTCTTGGCTAAAGCATCAATCTCAGCTGTGATCTTCGGGGACGTCTTCCAAGGGAAGAGTGCCTCCTCGGAGAGCGTTACCACATTTACGCCGTGCTCCGCGCACGCCATCAACTGGTCTTGGGCATCCTCCATATAGCTGTTCACTGCAATAACCGCTATGTCGGGTTTCGTGCGTTCGAACAAGACCCGTGCGTCACGTTCGATGAGGATGCCAAGTTGGCGATATAGACCAGCGACGATGCCGAGATCCTTGCCCACCTTTTCGTCACTTCTTGCCAAGGCCCCAACGATGTCAACGTCCTTTTCCAAAAGCAATCGCGTCGCGATTGAATTCATCGTTCCTACACCAAAAACAACTGCCCTAATCCTATTTTGCATTTTCGAACTCCCAAACTCTAGAAGAATGCTATATCTTGGTGAATCCAGCGGTTATCGGTGTGCCCCTCATCACGGTGTCAAATACAGGTGAACCCTTGATAGATGCTTCATGGATCTCGCTCAAAACATCCTCAGCGATATCAGCATCTACTTCAATCGAAACACTGATTGATGAAAACCCTGGGCGAACCGACGCCTCCACACCCAGAAAACCACGAAGATCAAATGCCCCTTCTACGGTGATGGAGAGCTTCCTAAATTCAAGCCCCCTCTGCGCGGCGCGAGTTGCCCACCCAATGGTGATGCAGGAGCCAATCGCAGCAAGAATGAGTTCTAAAGGATCGACACCTTTGTCACTACCACCGACCATAGTTGGCTCATCAGTGTCAATGACAAACGTGCGTGCCGTAGAACGTGCAAGAGCGCCCTCAATCCATTCGGTAACGGAGGCAAAGGTTCCTTGCCCAACGGAGGCATCCTGTGACACTGCCTCCTTCATTGAATCCCATTCATCCAAGTTAATACTCGAACATTTTCCAGACATATTCAGCGCCTTCCTATTAGTATTTTCTCTGCCTCGATTTCAGCAGCAGCCAAGGGTGTTATGCCCTCTCGTTGGGCCCTTGACAGCACGTTTGTGGTTGTTTCGAAAACCTTCATCACTTTTGCTTTCGCCGTGTCAAAACTCTCCCCAGCGTATTCAGCAGCAACCTGGATTACGCCTCCGCAATTGACCATAAAGTCCGGCACGTAAAGGATGTCCCGAGACTTCAGCGTCGTTGCTACCGAGGGGCTTGACAACTGATTGTTGGCTCCGCCGCAAATCATTCGAGCCTTTAATGAGTGCGCGAGATCCTCGGAAACAACTCCACCCAAGGCATTCGGTGAAAGTATGTCAATTTCGGCAGACAATAATGCTTGCTCGGATTCCGCAACGGTAAATTCCGGGAAAATATCAAGCATCGCTTTGACTGCGCGTTCGTCGACGTCATAAATCACGACATCAGCGCCGTCGGAATTCAAATGCTGTGCCAGGCGATAACCGACCTTTCCCGCCCCAAGGATGCCGACGCGACGCCCTTCGAGCCCAGACTCTTGCCACAAGTACTTGGCGGATGCCCGCATTGCCTGCCATATTCCAAAAGCAGTCAGGATGCCACTGTCACCAAGCCCCCCTTGTGTTGGCGATCGACCTGTCGTCCACGCGCACTCTTTAGCTATCGTGTCCATATCGGAGACTCCAATACCCACATCCCCCGCGGTTACATAGCGGCCACCTAGCGAGGCGACGAGGCGACCGTAGGCTCGAAGCAGCGCCGGTGACTTTTCCTTCGGATCACCGAGAATTACCCCTTTGCCTCCCCCATGCGGAAGACCTGCGAGGGCGTTCTTAAAACTCATTGCCCGCGATAACCGCAGAGCATCCATATAGGCCCCCCATGAAGGCTTACTCAACTCCGAGTAACTCCGCATGCGGGTACCTCCTAGAGCAGGGCCTAGAGCCGTCGAATGGATGGCCACAACGGCCCTAAGGCCTGTGCTTGCGTCCTCACCGATTACCACTTGCTCGTGCCCCTCGAAAGGAGTCCACGGGTCGATTAGATGATCATTCCGATCCCGATTCAAGATTGTGTCGACACTGTCCATGCGAATCGTCCCATCCATTTCTGTCCATTCATTCGTCTCAGAAAAGACCCGGCCGCAACCAACTCACAACTTTCCGGGTCGGCTACCAAATACATTGAGCGCTAAGCGCTGGTTCCACCGCCCTCTTGCTAGTACCTCATTTCGAATCTCAGATAGTTGCGAATCTCTCTACAAACTTTCCTTCCGTCCAGTCAACTGCTACGGTGATCAATGGGTCGATTATTGTTCCATTCGGGATGTCTGTCAAGGAAAACGTGGAAATCCAACTGGGACTGCGTGGTTGTGGTTTCACTGGCGGCGTCGGAATCACTGGCATTTCCCGAATGAGTCATAAGTTGTTTATGAGGTTAAGGAAGGGAGAGGGCAATGCATGACCCAGTCGAGGATGACCTCGAAACTTTGGAAATGGTCCAACGGCGAGTGCTGTGGCTTGCAGTTCGAATGGTTGATTACGCTAACCGCGAGCGAGACACCGGTGATGGCGTCAAAGTCGGTGGTCATCAAGCATCGAGTGCGAGCATGGTCTCAATCATGACTGCTCTGTGGTTTGCACACATCAATTCCCAAGACCGAGTGAGTGTTAAGC
>JBDNFH010000026.1:0-6478 GCA_041689915.1 Candidatus Nanopelagicales bacterium
AGCATGTCTGCGATCGGATCTGTCATTGTCATGGCCGCTTGGCCTTCCTCGCTGTGGTTTCTTCGGCGATTACCGTAGACCTGCAGCGTCGTGGTTTACCAGGAACTTTTAGTTACACCGGGGAGTTCGCCAGCATGTGCCATCTCACGTACGCAGATGCGACACAGGCCGAACTTACGGTAGACCGCGTGTGGACGTCCGCACCGGTTGCAGCGGGTGTAACCCCGCACCTTGAACTTAGGTGTTTTCTGTTGCTTTTGAACCAGAGCTTTCTTTGCCATGTGCTCAGGCCTCCTTAAATGGGAATCCGAGAAGCCGGAGCAATGCTCGACCTTCGTCGTTGGTCTTGGCGGTGGTTACCACCGTGATGTCCATTCCGCGAGCACGGTCAATCTTGTCCTGATCGATTTCGTGGAACATGGACTGTTCGGTCAAGCCAAATGTGTAGTTGCCGTTGCCATCGAACTGTTTTGCCGAGAGCCCACGGAAGTCACGAATACGTGGCAATGCCGTGCTGAGCAAACGATCCAGGAACTCCCACATGCGATCGCCACGAAGTGTGACATGTGCGCCGATGGGCTGCCCTTCACGCAATTTGAATTGAGCGATCGATACCCGAGCCTTAGTCACCTGTGGCTTTTGGCCGGTGATGTCGGTCAGATCGCGAATCGCGCCTTCAATCAACTTAGAGTCGCGGGCTGCTTCCCCAACGCCCATGTTGACAACAATCTTGGTCAGGCCTGGGACCTGCATGATGTTGCCGAAATTGAAGTCCTTTTGAAGTGCAGGAACAATCTCTTCACGGTAACGAGCCTTCAAACGAGGCATAGTTGCGGTAGTCATGTTTGCTTATCCGTCCTAGATCTCTTTGCCGGTGCGGCGTGAAATACGCACGCTGCGCTCTGCTTCGTAGGTCGAACCGTCGGCGCGACGCTTCTCAACTTTTTCGCGGGTGAAGCCAACGCGAGTTGCCTTACCGTCTTCTGGATCAACCAGCATCACGTTGGAGACGTGAATGGGTGCTTCAGTGGTGATGATTCCGCCACTCTTAGCACCGCGTGCGTCTTGACCGACTTTGGTGTGCTTCTTGATCCGGTTTACACCTTCAACGATCAGCTTGTCGACTTCGGGGTAAACGTCAATAACCTTGCCCTGAACTCCGCGGTCTTTGCCTGTTATCACCAGAACGGTATCGCCCTTGCGAATCTTTAACTTCGGCATTACAACACCTCCGGTGCGAGTGAAATAATCTTCATGAACTTCTTCTCTCGCAGTTCGCGACCAACCGGCCCGAAAATGCGGGTTCCACGTGGTTCGCCGTCAGCCTTTAGGAGCACTGCGGCGTTCTCATCGAAACGGATGTAGGAGCCATCGGGGCGGCGGCGCTCTTTCTTGGTACGCACGATCACTGCCTTGACGACCTCACCCTTTTTCACGCCACCGCCAGGAATTGCATCCTTGACGGTTGCGACGATGACGTCGCCGATGCCTGCGTAACGGCGGCCGGAACCACCGAGTACGCGAATGCACAAGATTTCCTTGGCACCCGTGTTGTCCGCAACGCGTAGTCGCGACTCTTGCTGAATCACTTCATTCTCCTGATCGTCTGCTGGTCCTCACGACTTATTGTGGTGAGCCTTGCGGAACTGCTTACTTGGCCTTTTCAAGGATCTCAACTACACGCCAGCGCTTAGTCGCTGACAGTGGACGAGTCTCCATGATAAGTACGCGGTCGCCGATACCGGCGCTGTTGGCTTCGTCATGTGCCTTGAGCTTGTTGGTGCGGCGCACAACCTTGCTGTATATCGGGTGCTTGTAGCGGTCTTCCACTGCCACAACCACGGTCTTTTGCATTTTGTCGCTTACAACAAGTCCCTCACGGGTCTTGCGCTCGCCACGCTCATTTTGTGTCCCAGCGCTCATGCGGCACCTTCCTCGCCCTCGACGGGCGTGATGCCCAATTCACGTTCGCGCAGGATCGTGTAGATCCGCGCGATGTCTTTGCGCACAGCACGCAATCGACCATGGTTCTCTAACTGCCCGGTTGCACCTTGGAAGCGCAAGTTGAACAGCTCTTCCTTGGATTCACGCAGTTTCTGTGTGAGTTCCGCGTCATCTAGATTACGCAACTCACCTGTTGCTGTACCAGCGGCCATTACTCTTCACCTGTTTCATCGCGCCGAATGATCCGGCACTTCATTGGGAGTTTGTGCATTGCGCGGGTCAAAGCCTCGTGCGCGACCTTCTCGTCCGGGTAGGACAGTTCGAACATGACGCGACCTGGCTTAACATTGGCTACCCACCACTCAGGTGAACCTTTACCCGAACCCATGCGGGTTTCAGCCGGCTTCTTGGTCAGTGGGCGGTCTGGGTAAATGTTGATCCAGACCTTGCCACCACGGCGAATGTGACGCGTGATTGCAATACGGGAAGCTTCAATCTGACGGTTGGTTACGTAAGCGGGCTCAAGTGCCTGCAGACCGTAGGTGCCAAAAGTTACTTTTGTGCCACCCTTTGCCACACCACGACGGGTCGGGTGGTGCTGCTTGCGGTGCTTAACGCGACGCGGAATCAACATGACTAGCCCTCCGTGCTTTCTGCTGCGACGGTGGCGGTCGCGACAACCTCAGCGGCAACTGCAACAGCCGCTCCGGTTTCGCTGCCATCTTCGCGGCGTGGTCGATCACTTGGCTTATTGCGTGTGGCGCCCATGCGAGCGGTCGCGGCTGCGGCTTCGCGCTCTACTCGCGTTGGCAAAGCTTCACCCTTGTAGATCCACACCTTTACGCCAATACGACCAAATGTGGTGCGCGATTCGTAGAAGCCGTAATCAATGTCAGCACGCAATGTGTGCAAGGGCACGCGGCCTTCGCGGTAGAACTCCGTCCGAGACATTTCAGCGCCACCAAGGCGACCGCTGACCTGGACTCGAATTCCCTTAGCGCCCGCCTTCATCGCACTTTGCATACCCTTGCGCATTGCGCGACGGAATGAGACACGGCTTGAGAGTTGTTCTGCAATTCCCTGTGCAACAAGTTGTGATTCCATTTCAGGAACCTTCACTTCAAGAATATTAAGCTGAACCTGCTTGCCAGTGAGGTTCTCGAGATCTCCACGCAAACGGTCCGCTTCCGCCCCACGGCGCCCGATCACAATTCCAGGACGCGCGGTGTGAATATCTACCCGGACACGATCGCGAGTGCGCTCGATTTCTACCTTGGCAATACCCGCACGCTCCATGCCCTTGCCCAGCAACTTACGAATTGCTACGTCTTCTTTTACGTAGTCGCTGTAACGCTGGCCCTTCTTCGAACTATCAGCGAACCACCGAGTGGTGAAGTCCGTTGTGATACCTAGGCGGAAGCCATGTGGATTAACTTTTTGACCCATGGTTTAGCCCTCCTTCTCGGTGGTTTGTGGAGCTGCTGCCTCTGCAACCGCAACCGCAGGTGCAGGTGCAGCGGGTGCCTTTGCTGGCTTGGTTGGACGAGTGATCTTTGGCATTGCAATTCCATCAGAGACAATCACCGTGATGTGTGAGCTGCGCTTGCGGATTCGGAATGCCCGACCTTGTGCTCGGGGACGAATGCGCTTCATCGTGGGACCTTCGTCGACGAAGGCTTCACTGATGGTGAGTTCCTTGGTGTCCATGCCGTGATTATTCGCCGCATTAGCTACCGCACTAGCAAGCACTTTGCCCACTGGTTCGCTAGCTGCTTGCGGGGCGAACCGCAGCATTGCCTGGGCATCGTCGGCGTTCATCCCACGAATGAGATCAATAACCCGACGTGCCTTCATGGGCGTTACGCGGACGTACCGCGCCTGGGCCCTGGCTTCCATCGCTTTCCCCTTGCTTCTCGTTATTGCTGAATTAATAAAAATATTTGGTTTTACGTGCTCAGCGCCTACGCTGCCTGACACGTTCAGACAAGCACATTGTTAACGACGCTTTGCCTTGCGATCGTCCTTGACGTGACCCTTGAAGGTACGCGTTGGCGCAAACTCACCGAGCTTGTGTCCAACCATATTCTCCGAAATGAACACGGGCACGTGCTTGCGACCGTCATGGACCGCAATGGTGTGACCGAGCATTGCTGGGATCACCATTGAACGGCGTGACCAGGTCTTGATCACATTCTTGGAATTCGCTTCATTTTGCGCATCTACTTTCTTCAGCAGATGGCCGTCAATGAACGGACCCTTTTTCAGACTGCGTGGCATGTTTTACCGCTTTCCTTAACGCTTCTTGCCGGACTTGCGACGACGAACAATGAATTGGTCGCTGGCTTTATTCTTCTTGCGGGTGCGACCTTCTGGCTTACCACCTGGGTTGACCGGGTGACGACCACCGGAGGTCTTACCTTCACCACCACCATGTGGGTGATCCACCGGGTTCATGGCCACACCACGGACGGTTGGGCGTTTGCCCTTCCAACGCATCCGACCTGCTTTACCCCAGTTGATATTGGACTGCTCAGCGTTACCAACTTCACCGACGGTTGCGCGAGCGCGAACGTCAACGTTGCGGATTTCACCCGCTGGCATCCGCCACTGTGCGACGGGACCTTCTTTTGCAACGAGCTGAACACTGGCGCCGGCTGAACGGGCAATCTTTGCTCCGCCGCCTGGCTTGAGTTCAATTGCGTGAATCACGGTACCAACCGGGATATTGCGCATTGGCAAGTTGTTACCTGGCTTAATGTCAGCGCTGGGACCCGTTTCAATTCGGTCGCCCTGCTTCAACTTGTTAGGGGCAATGATGTATCGCTTCTCACCATCGGCGAAGTGCAGAAGTGCAATGCGCGCCGTGCGGTTTGGGTCGTATTCGATATGCGCAACCGTTGCTGGCACGCCGTCCTTGTCGGCCCGCTTGAAGTCAATGAGACGGTAGGCACGCTTGTGGCCACCACCTTTGTGCCGGGTTGTGATCTTCCCCGAGTTATTGCGGCCACCCTTTTTAGGCAGTGGGCGAAGCAATGACTTCTCGGGCTCAGACCGGGTGATTTCAGAGAAGTCGGCAACACTTGAACCACGACGGCCCGGTGTAGTCGGCTTGTACTTACGGATACCCATTTTCGTCTCTCGTTTCGTTGTTTCTCGGTGTTCCCTGGGCTCCGCTAGGAGACCGGTCCGCCAAATATGTCGATGCGATCCCCGGCTGCAACAGAAACAATCGCTCGCTTCGTTGAAGCTTTACGACCAAATCCGGTGCGACTGCGTACCCGCTTGCCTTCACGGTTCATAGTGTTAACACTGGTCACCTTGACGCCGAATACTTCTTCGACCGAGATTTTAATCTGGGTCTTATTAGCGTCCGGGGAGACAATGAAGGTGTACTTGTTTTGATCGAGAAGACTATAAGCCTTTTCCGATACAACCGGTGAAATCAAGATGTCACGTGGGTCTACGATTCTCATGCTTCTACCTCGCTTTCGGTGGCAACTGCCTTTGAGCTCTTGCCCTTAACCGGACCCGCAATGAACGCTTCGTAGGCGCTTTGGGTGAACACCAGGTGGTCACTGATCAGCACGTCGTAGGTGTTGAGTTGATCCGGTGCCACGATCGCAACGTCGCCAAGGTTGCGAAGTGACAACCAAGCCACTGCTTCCTCACGGGTAAGCACGATCAGGATTTGACCTTCGACATTGAGTGCATTCAAAGTGGCAGTTGCACCCTTGGTAGAGGGAGTATCTCCACTCACCAAACTAGACACAATATGAATGCGACCTTCACGAGCCCGGTCAGAAAGAGCACCACGCAGGGCTGCTGACTTCATCTTCTTTGGGGTGCGCTGGTCATAGGAACGCGGCTGTGGACCGTGGCTGATTCCACCACCGACGTACTGCGGTGCGCGAATCGAACCCTGACGGGCACGACCGGTTCCCTTCTGCTTATGAGGCTTACGACCACCACCGCTCACCTCGGCCCGAGTCTTGGTGGAGTGTGTTCCTTGGCGTGCGGCAGCGAGCTGGGCGACAACAACCTGGTGGATCAGGGGGATATTGACCGCAACGTCGAAGACTTCAGCGGGCAATTCGATCGTGCCCGATGCTGTACCTTCTGGGGTCATTACGTCTACTGCACTCACAGCTGGCCCTCCTTAACGGCGGTGTGAATGAACACCAAGCCACCCTTAGGGCCAGGAACTGCACCCTTGAGCAGGATAAATCCGCGCTCAGCGTCGATTGCTTGGACTTTGAGGTTTTGGGTGGTCTGGCGTTCCCCACCCATGCGACCGGCCATCTTCGTGCCCCTGAACACGCGACCTGGCGTTGCGCAGGCACCGATTGAACCAGCGCTTCGATGTTTTTTGTTCACACCGTGGGTTGCGCGAAGGCCGTGGAAACCATGGCGCTTCATGACACCGGCGAAACCCTTCCCCTTGGTCGTGCCGACAACGTCGACAGTCTGACCTGTGACAAAAATTTCTGCGGTGAGCTCTTGTCCTAGCGTGTACTCGGAAGCGTCGGGGGTGCGC
>JBDNFH010000027.1:0-25647 GCA_041689915.1 Candidatus Nanopelagicales bacterium
GAACCCACATTCCTCAACTGTAGCTGTAATCGTAAACTCGACGTTCTCCGACCCCACAGGGACAACGGAGTGAGTCACAGTGGGCGGATTAAGCTGAGGACAGCTGAAAGGAAAATCGATATTGAGGTCGAAATCGAACTCACATTCCTCAACTGTAGCTGTAATCGTAAACTCGACGTTCTCTTGTCCCGGAGGGACGACGGAGTGAGTCACGGTGGGCGGATTAAGTTGAGGACAGCTGAAAGGAAAATCGATATTGAGATCGAAATCAAACTCACATTCCGCAACTGTAGCTGTAATCGTGAATTCGACATTCTCTTGTCCCGGAGGGACAGTGGAGTAAGTCACGGTGGGCGGATTAAGTTGAGGACAGCTGAAAGGAAAATCGATATCGAGGTCGAACTCGAAATCACATTCACCCGTATTGGTGATTGTGAAGTTAACATTTTCCTGTCCCAGCGGAACAACGGAAAAGGTAGGCGATCCAGGAGACACTGTAATCTGCGGGCACGGGAAATCGATATCAATGTCGAACTCGAACTCACAAGTTTCGGGACTAAAAATTTGCAACGAAATCCTACGATTAGGGTAAGGAACGACTCCTCCAGGCTTAGTTCCATTAGGTACACTGATATCAGGGCAAGGAAAGTTTACTTCAATCTCAATGTCGAAGTCACACAAGTCCACTTTTGTAATAATAATCTGAGCGTATTCAGAACCAACCGGAACGATGCTAACAGTTCCGCTGCTTCCCGAAGTAAAAATCTCAGGACAAGGAAAATCGATATCAATATCGAGGTCGAAGTCACAGGCTGCCCCTTGGTCTATAGTCAGCGTGACCTGCCGGTTAGCGTAAGGAACAATCGCACCAACTACAGTTCGTGAACCGCCACCAGCAACAGTAATCTCAGGACAAGGAAAATCGATATCAATATCGAGGTCGAAGTCGCACGCATCCTGTTTAGTTATAACCAGCGTGACTTGCCGGTTAACATAAGCAACAATCGCACCAACTGCAGTCCGTGAACCGCCACCAGCAACAGTAATCTCAGGACAAGGAAAATCGATATCAATATCAAAGTCAAAGTCACAACAAGTAACTGAGGTAATAGTCAACTCAAGTCGGCGATCGGGATAGGTTACAACGCCACCCTGGGTTTCAATAGCCGCAGGTCCAATGCTTACAGGGCAGCCGACGTTTAGATCGAAATCAAAGTCTAAGTCGAAACCACAACACTCATCTGGAATGATATCGAGCAGAAACCGGAACGTCGGCGCGTTTTCACAATCCGCACCGCTGAATAATTCTGCGGTTTTATCCTTTAGGCGTACGCCGGGCTCAGGTAGCGACGGACAAGGGAACTCAGGCTGAGGCAGCGGAATAGGTTCCGGAAAACAATCGTTGATGTCAGGTGGACTTGGCGGTACTTCTGGATTTGAGATCCAGTTTCCTTCGGGAATAGGCGGAACGAATGAGATATCACATTTTGTGATATTGAATACGGGTTTCTGATCGGACATCCGTGTCTTCCTAAACTTACAAACTCTCAGATATTTCTGAGAAGTCGCTTACACATAAAACCAGGTCAACTAGGTTGAAGTCAACCAGTATACAGTTATTTTCTGGGTCTGGTACAATCGAGACACCCTGTCCGCCGAGGAATGTAAAGTTCGGTCCACCTATTCCGTTGAACGACCGCAGAGTTTCGTTACACAGTGGGCCGCCAGCCAACAAAGAGTTGCTGGCGTTGTTGGGTGGTAACTCGCCGTCAAATAGCGGGACTTCGGCGCAAGGCTGCCCAGCGCCTGAACCGACGAGCGCCCCAATGGTGATACTGTTATCTGTGTCATTCTGTGTGATGACTGCGTTGTAGCCTGGAGTCCAGCGGATATCCCCCTGAATACATCGTTCTCGGATGAACACAATATCAACTGGATGGGGCCAGGAGATGTCAGGGCACTCGTCTGGTGATGCTGCCCGTGTCCTGTCCCCATTGGCCAACTCAATAGAGCTGACAATCGTATTATTCAAGTTTTGAATCAGGGCTGGCTCTACAACTGCGTCACCGTCTACACGAACGACTGATTCACCGTCTGCGAGGCGTGCCACCACATTGGACATGATCCCAGAGATTAGGTATCCAGACCAGAGCGGTTCTGTGCAGTACTCTGGAAGTGATACGGATTCAGACTCATCTACGTAAACTTCGCTGTCCAGATATTCCACGGAATACTCTATATCCGCGATGCTTCGCGAAAAGACTAAGTATTTTTCGTATAATGTTGGGGCATCAGAAGCGAACTGAAAATAAATCATGTTGCCTACACGATGCACCTTTTGAAGCCATACAGAATGATCCGCCGAATCAAAACCTGAGTCAGGGCCCATAACGAACCCGCAATCAACTACCCAGTCGTCTGGAAGCTGCAGCATAGTTGGTAAGCCACTTTCAGGCGTACGCACACCAACCGTCTTCAGAACGAACGGGAATGGGCGGTTTCGATTGTCATTGTAGAAGCCTGGTCTTGCCATAGTCTCACTTCACGTTAGATTCGCAGACAACTTCAAAGATCAGGCCATCATAGGTAGTTCTGATTCTGATTGAAGAGTTTGCAGCTTCGCTATCGTTCCTTTGTATACTGAAGTTACCGTTCGGATCTGGCGGACAGATCGCCAACGTCTTACCTCTTTGCTTGATTGCAATCCCGCGTATCGGGTTAGGTGTGTTAAACAGGTTGAGGGGATTACAAAGTCGCCGACGGAATAGCGGGTCCCCTACAACATCGACTCGAATGGCTTCAACCTCTCTTACGTTGTTGCCGCACTTGTCTGGCGGTAGTTCCATGGTCTCCTTGCTAAGCACGACACCGTCATCGCCGACAATCCAGACAGGCCCAGTCATTAAGCTCCCGTCCTGAAGCTGGATGCCTCGTACACCCACTTCAGGCGTAGGCATACAGCAGGTTACAGCGAACTCGGTCATTGTCTTGTTAAAAACGTGTGTCCCAATACCCCAAGACTGAAAGAAAGCAAGACGGATACTTGAACTGACCAGCAAACCGGCCGGACGACCGTATTCGTCTTTAAGCACAACATTGTCGTTTGGCGACGGTAGCTGGAACACACCCGTGCAGACATCCCTGTAGTCGTCAGCAATCGTGATCGTACCAGCCGCGTAAGTTATCTTGACTTGCCGGATGTAAAGGCCCTCTAACGCGCCGATAGGGTAGAGATGCGCGTCTAAAAAAGTTCCCTCCAAGAAGATGTTACCCTGTGCATTTTTTAGGGTGGACTCTTGTCCGAAGGGATACTTGGTTGTTTCGTGGGATGCCCGCCACTCCGGGTGTCTTATGTTAGACATTCAAAAACTACTTTCTAGATCAGCTCTGCAATGTGGAAGTAAGAGAACCGAGAGAGAGAACGATCCGTACCGAAACCGAAGTAACCATCTTCCGGGTTATAGTTGTTCGTTAGCAGCGGGCCGATTACAACACTAACGGTAGGATCATCGATCCCGATCAATCTCGCCGTAATGTAGACTTTTTCTCCCGTGCCTGGTTCAATCTCGACCACAATGCGATACCAGCTCTCCAGCATAATACCTGGAACACTTGCTAATACCGCATTCTGAAATGCTGTACCATTCCAGCGGCGAATTCTAAAGGACTGCGAATCGTAATCCAGCTCTGCGATATAATAAACGTAAGTGTTACTGGCAGTTACATGCGGGCGGTAGTTGATGACCAGGCCAGCATTATGCTTAGCTCCGGATGGGCCAGGCATGAGTTTCACGTCGGTAGTCACGACACGATGAAATGTTGTAACATCGAATCCCTGCCAGACTGTGACGTTTCTTTGTGATGCGCTGAAGATCCCCTCGGAAGCGTAGCTGCTGTCTTCCAGGATCGACGGCAACGCTTCACTACTCTGCGAGTTGCACGTCAGATAATCGATTTCAAATACGCCTTCACTTAGACTCTGAGATTCATTGCAGGCATATTCGACTGTTGTAACATCCCATTGAGGAATGTCTGGAGTACAAATCTCCTCCGGACTATCGTCCTCTGCGAATACCCACTGGCCCGTTTTAACTACAAACGATTCCGCAGTGAAGAAGTCAAAGGAATCGCAGTAAGGTAGCTCGCCCATTACAATCAGACTGTCACTGATAGACTCATCTGGCGGTAACGATGGTTCAAATGGAGCAGCTATCGCGTAGCTAACGGGGTCAACTTCTGAAGGAAGTTTGCCGGTGGCGTCAGGCAGGTAAGGAGCAACACAGGCGTCATCAGTCAAGCTGAAAGGAAGATCCACTACGATACCACAATCGTCCAGATTACGACCAACAACCGAGATACCCTTGAAGTTAATACAGATGAGACCGTCACAATCTGGACCGATCGCGTTGATGAACTCAATCGGTTTCGGATCACCACACGTATCTGACTCGGATCTGCCATCGCAAGGACCACTGAATTGTTGAAAGACACTCTGTTCGGTTGATCCGGCGGTACTGGATGTAGGATCGTTCACCAGTCGCACCACAATCACGTCTCTCTCGATGCCACCGATTTCGCGTGATTCTTTAACTACTTCAATAGGCGAGTCGCCCAGGAGCTGCACAACGCCTGTCATCGCTGTGGAGTTGTAGAGTTTGCCCATCGATTTAACTGGGAGCCCATTATGGAACTTGGCCGCTCTGGACGCGATCAGAGATTGGTTAGGGGTGCTAAACCGTCCGACATAGTCTTTCTGGATTCCGGAACCAAAAGTGATATAACCAAATGTTTGTTCGTACTGCGACAGTAGCGGATAGACACGACCTTCTTCAAGCTCCTGAATGGGCACAGTAATGACTGCGATGGGTGTAAATCCTTCATCGCTGTTGTCCATTACATCTGCTGCCTGGATCGTGACGGATACGGCACCTGGCGTAACTGTAACCGCACTGATGAATGGGATCTCGCCAGCCAGCTTGGGCCAGCGTAGACGTAGATCAGTGATGATATTGGAAGGTAAGCGAACACCGGCGTCGGACAG
The DNA here is from genome assembly GCA_041689915.1 of Candidatus Nanopelagicales bacterium. Classification (GTDB taxonomy): domain Bacteria; phylum Actinomycetota; class Actinomycetes; order S36-B12; family S36-B12; genus UBA4592. Next base: position 5,042 of record JBDNFH010000027.1, read on the forward strand.
GGCAGAAGCTCTGTCGTCCAGCGGGTAGGTTCTCCCTTCGTTTAGGTTGTAAAAGTGCGCGTTACGGATCATTGACTTTGACTCTCGTCTTCAGTTGGGCATTTACAGGTTTCGCAGAATGCAGAAGCAGCATTAAGCGGGATGTTCGAGGTTGTTTTGACCGCTCTGGCCGGGTTAACCGGAGCGCCAATGGCAGAGGCATTCCAGATAGCCTCAATCTCTGCAGGTACACCGATAACGCCGGAAGTGCACAGCTCTCCTGCTGGTGATTCTCCCATGTCAGGATAATGTGCTGAGACCCACATTCTCAGTGAGTTGCCTGGAACACATTGAGGCAGGCAAATCCGGAAGGACACTCGCGAGGTGTCCTGTGGGTCCGCATACTCAAACCTAGCTTCGTATACTGGCCACTGCCCGGCCAGCGAATATGCCTCTCCCTTTCCTTTCGGTATGTCTGCACGCTTTTGCGGGGATCCGTCGATTTCTGCCGACGAGCAAGTGTAAGCTTGCGGAGTGACTTCAGTGCCGCCCTCGAAGTATTGGAACGTGAATCGCAATACGAGCGGTCGAGCGCAACAATCATTGACATTACAATAGAGCACACCAACTGCGACCTTACACTCAGCCTCTGCAATCAGAATCAGTTTCAATGGATTGTTTTCTCGGCAAGACTTCTCATCAGTCCAGCGTTCGATATTTTCGGTTAGCGTGTCTCGTGATTCCGTGGCCTCAATCGCTACGGTTTCCCATAGATCCCACTGGCGTGCAAGCCCGTTGTAAGTGCGAACAAAGTAATCGCACTGACAGCAAGGCCCGCAGCCGTTACCTAGTTCAATGGCGGCCTTGGCCTCTGCTACGGTTAAACCTAAAGCGGCGTAGCGGAACTCTCTTGGCTTGGAGGCAGTCAGTGTGACGGGTCGTTGCACTTTTAGGCAGCCAGACATGTCCAGGGTCAGGTTCCCCGACGGGTCAGCGACGGCGCCAGAAACTTTACGCACAACCGGGGCTGTTTCTTCGCAACCAGGTACAATACCGAGACCAGCTCCCGGGACAGCGTCAATGGTAATACGATTGGCTACCCGACGCCCTAACGTAACCTCCAGTTGTTGTTCTTCAGCTTCGATACCGAAGTCGTCAAAATCGAGCTGGAACTCACTAAGCTCCTCACCGATATTCTGCCAATCGATGTTGAATCCGGAATCAAAGATGATTGGACTACCCTGCAACTTGGTCAGCCCAACACGCAAGGAGCGTACTCGCTTAGGCAGCTTGTTGAGCGTACGGGAATCTAGCTCTGCGTTGTCTGGGATGATGTAAGCATCATACGTCAGGTCCAGTCCGTCAGCGATATCGGCCGCAGTCCATTCGGTGTGAACGGTAGCACGACAGACGGCGTCATCGGCGATCCATTCCAGAATCTGCAGCCTTGGATTTGTAGCTGGCCAGTTGGTCGTGTTGAAGCTGATTGCAGTTGTCGAATCAAATACGACTTCGCCGTTTTTGTCGTGAACGATCAGGTCGTAACTGTGTGCGGGTATTGACCAGCCGGCGGGAGGCGACACAGGGTTGTCGCCGAATCCATGCAGCCAGACAAGATAGAACGGATACTCAAACACACAGCGATCATCCTCGTACGATAGATAGAAGTCCCCGAGCAGGTACTTTACGTCGTCCGAAGGTCTGATTAAAGGGTAACTACTGCCACCGCTTGGCGGTTGATTAACACCAATTGGTTGGCGTCCACGTGGATGCGCCATGTCTGTTCCTACTCACAAGTGATACAGCCGCGATCGCCCAGCCGAGCACCGAGCACGGTTAGAGAAAACTCGTTACCAGATATCTGCAGCAAATCGACGAATCGCTCCAGAGTTACTCGCTGTTGATTGAATCGTTCCAGGTCCCTTGTAATCGCTTCCAGCTCTTCGCAACCGCAACAAGGAGCACAACAGTTGTCAATGAGTTTCAAACCATTTATCGTCTGTACGATCTCAATACAGTCGTCACCGACGAAGTTAATCTCGCCGGTCGTAGTTGGGGTGACTCCGTTAATCTTTTGGATGCACGGAGTTTCGGTTTCGTCTCCTTCACAGACGCACGCCGCAATAGTACCTTCACCTGAGATGGCACTGAAGATTAGTTTAGGGTCTTGACCTTCGACTAGAACCGGAGTGATTTGCATATTTATACCAGGTACAATTTCAATATCACCCTGCAGTCGTTCGCTGATTTCTGAGCCACTCACAACGACTATAGCTTGCACACCACGGATGATGGGTCGAATGGCGTCTGGCTCTATGCGAGTCGCAGCTAGATCAAACTCCCATACACCAGCGGGTTGTTTATCGATAGCATCCAGTCTTCCGATTACTACTTTACCAACTGTATCGTCGAACGGGGCAATACCGCCCATGGCGTAGGTCACGTTGCGTGAATGGGAGCTTCTAGGGATAAGTGCTGTTGCTACGTCAACAATCGACTCTGCGCCCGAATAAGACAGTGTAAGGGAGAACCCGGTCGGGAATACCCCGATTGTACGGATAAAAAACCGGCCAGGCTCCATATCCATTGAAGCGTGAATCGGCAGATCAAGTTCCAGGAGAAAATCTTCAGGGATCTTAAAGCTACCAGTCAGATCGCGAGCTGTCCCTTCAGCAGCCAGCGGATAGTTACGCTGACTGTTGTGGTTCAACCATTCAACATTCCATTGTGAAAGTGGCATTCATTTAACTCCCGGAACTGGTTAAGACTCCGGTTTGTTGCATGATGCCTAACTCTCCAGAGTAGCCATCACCAACATCTTCCGGATCTCGTATGACTCGAATATAAACGATGTCACCTGGCGTGACAGTGAAGGCATTGGAAGTAGCTTCTACAGCCTGGTTCGCGGCAGTCAGAGTGGCCACCGTATCGATAGCCAGCGCCATCCATACTGATGAGACACTAAGTGGCGTAGTAAGCCCAGCTACAGGTCTCGAAACTAGAACATATTCCACTGTGAGCTGTGGCGTGTTACCTGCTGCTCGACCGAGTATACGTGCTCGATAGGCAAACTGACTGTTTACCGGAACGTCAGCGGGGACATCGAACTTTGTGATGAAGCTCGTCTGCGTATCGTCTGGCAAACCAAGATACAGCACCGGGTCGAACTCTTCTGTTGCCCCGTCCAGACGAACCAACGAGCTGCTGAGTTCGCGTGTAGGTTCGGTGAGCACACCTAAACTGGTAAGGCCGTGATGCACTAAGGCACTCTCGTTGTCACCGGGAATCAGCCGAGTCTGCAACTCGCTCGTAAGTAGAACATTTGACGAAGTTGCGTAGATTCCCTCGCAAACAGGACCAAGATGAATCTTATTCCCCTCCAGTTCTTTGAAAACCAAATAACCACGGCGATCGTCATCACCTAGCGTAAGCTGAAGATCTAGATCGATGTCGAGATCGCCAGTTGCGCCAACCTTCGTAGTGTCGCGACAGTATATTTTTACTCGCGAATCAACCGAACGCAGACTTGTAACCACTGAGGCTTCTGTCGAAAAGTTGACTTTGGTGAACCAGAGGATCATTCTGTGTACAACGTCCCTCGGGCAGTCAGCGACCGTGGCTGATTCGGATTGTGAGACGTTAGTTTCCAGGTTGGTTGGCCATGGAACTTCGTCGTAGCAATCGCTCATCCACCAGATACCGTTTCGGTCAACGATAACCAAATCATCTAACACAGAATTTGCTAATGGCATAATCTGCCGAGGATTGGGCTCGTAGATGGACACACGTTGAAACTCTAAGTCGTACGAGGTGATCGGTAGTGGTGGCCACAGGTCGTTAAGTAGACCCTCTTCTTTGAGGTTGTAGCCGAACTTAGCATTAACCGGAGCTTTACCGTCAAATACAGCGTGATCAGCGGGTAGCCAACCAGGAAGGGAATCATCAGCCGAGGCGATGACATGGACTTCACCCTCAGCAGGTTGTGTGTGTGTTCCAGCCGGAGAGGTCTCAAGCTCAAACTTGTAATGACGATGGTTGTCCAGGAAGTCCATAAAAGTCGGATTCACGAACACATTGCCATTACCATCTGATCGCAAGACTGGCACTGACACCGGGGGTCGAGACGAAGTCAGGTAGCCTGGGGTCTGATTAGAGAGATGATACAGCCCTGCCGCGACATCGCCTCCTACATTACCCAGGGCTTCGCTGATGTCAATGTCGGCTAAACCGTAAAGCAACAGATCCGCCAGGGTGGCGTTATGCTTGATGGCTACGATACCCCAGATTTGCGTGGACTGGGAAGTCATAATCTGCCCAGTGGCTCCGTCGGTTTCGACGTTAGCCAGTCCTCGCTCAAACTGTTGCGTGGTTGGATTGTAATAAACCGGCATACCAATCTTGGCACCCGATTCGATGGTTCGTTCTCTTGCGTATACAGTCGATCCTATGCCCGCCGCCTGGATAACATCCCAGAGGTACTTGGCATTCTGATCGATCTGTCTCATGGCACGGTTTGGTGTGCCTGGGCTGACAGGTTCGCCCTGTTTAATGTATTGAATAAAGCGTTCAAAACTCATCCGTTGCCCTCCTGGCTTACTGGAGCGTTAGCTCCCATTCAAGTCCCACCTGTGAGGTTGAGAGCTTAGGTTGTTGATTTTCAGTTTCGAGATAAAATGTACTCAGGATGAGATCCTGCGTGGCGTCTGTACCATCAATAAATGCTACAAGTGATGCCCCAAACAGCGTACTGTTTGCGGAGTCGCTAAAAGCTTTTCCGTGCACTCCCTGTAAACCTTGTGATCTTGCTAAGTAAGTAACCTGGTTACCTTTTGGGTAAAGAACTTCATTGCTACTGCTGATCTTGTTAGCTGTCATAGATACACGCAGGTAATCCCGGGTGCTACTGCCTGCCAGGTTGTTATAGTACTCGACATCTCGGGTTCGGTTGTAGGTGGGTATGGATACGGGGTCACCCGGGCTGGCGACGTTCTCAAACTCCAGATACATGCCGCCGATACGATAGCGGATATCCCCAAGAGCAAAGAGTCTGGTTGCGATGGCTCCCCATTCGTAGACGATGGTGTTCTTATTCCACTCGGATTGCAGGGCCCACTGCTCGTTACAGTGGAAGCCGGTCTTTGGTCCTCCCATGCCGAATCTGGGCTGCACCTGATAAATGCGAACTTTACCGTACATGTTGTTTTTAGAGTCGCCGTCTATATTTTCTTGCATTATTCACACTTCCCTGAAATCTGATAAAACCGAATGCGCTCGCTGATTAGCGTCGACGGTAAAACTTCGTCAGTAACCATCATCGGAAATACGCTTTGAGTTTCCTGGTAACCCGGGCGATTTTCTGTGCCGGGGCCATCCATCATAATCGGTTCGTCGCTGTGCTCCAACTCGACTAGCACGATCATAGCGGTATGGGGCGGTACAATCCGCCTTAGATTGGTTGCAGCTTGAATCCCTAAACGATGCTTTCCCATGTGGCTGGAGCGTATTTTAACTACGTAGGCATGAAATCGCAGTATATTCCGACAAAGGAACTGAAGTGGGTTAATCATCGCAGGTAATGAGGCTGGTCCTGGCTCGTCCGGAGGGCTTGACCGCACGTCGAGCAGCTGGGCCAGAGTCTCATTCTTAGCAATACCGCGAGTATGCACATCGTCCCAGAACTTGGTTACATCGTTAGGGAATCCACCCAGCTCCCAACTAACCTTGGTAAAACCATCGACATCTTCTTCGACAATCAGATCCACCTGTTTGTCCTCGAACACCAGGTCACCCCAGAATCCTGTAGACAAGAAACCGGGGCCTATTGCAAGAGCCTGAAGTTCCGGGGGAACCTGTCCACGATTGAACTCCAGAAACTGAAGCGTATCCACAACCGGATCGCCTGCTTGAAGCACATCACCCACAGCGACGATCACTCTGGAACCAAGGGGAAACGCATACGCATGTTGATCTGTGATCACGACTTCCGATCGGACATCCTGCAGTACTGCCTCAACCGTTTCTTGAGCTTCTCTGACTAGCATGATTCCAGTGATCGCCGACCAGGCGTACTGAATGTCTCGAACCTTGGTGCCTTCCACCAGGGAGTCAAAGATTGCGTTGAGGAGCTGCTTGTATCCCTCGCTGGACTGCATGCGTAGTTTCAGCACATACCCGAACTGCTCGTAGACAGTATCCCAGTCCCACTCACCACGGAAGATCCATAACCCGGCTTCGTGATCCACAATAGCACCGTTCTTCCAGACGGCACGAGTCGGTATCAATGGGTTGTCGAACGGATTTGTTCGGAAGGTAAGCACACCTGGCTTGGGGGAGTAGAAATCAATGTCCCGAATCAGAGTTAAAGACGGCTCAGTGATCCGATTCATTACCACCTTAAAATCCACAAGGCCTTTCGGTAGCGGCACGGAGTAATCGATTCCTCGCGGTTCTCCGTATTTCAGATTTGTGTTTTGGCTGTAGACATTTACCGGGTCGTCTTGATTGTATTCAGGCACCAGGGCATCAAAGTTGTTGACTTCGGATTGGAGGAAGGACAGGAAGTGCCAGTTCTCTTTGTGGAACACTGGGACATCGAACCGAGAAATGGAGGCAATCAGTTCCAAGAAGTCCAGGTGGGATTGAGCAGTGAGCTGAGCTTTAGCATGTAGCGCTGACTGTAACAGGTCGTTACCTTGGTACACGACATGCCAATAACTACCGATGGTAGCCAGCAGATTTTTCGCTTGGTCGAGATCACTGCCTGGATACTGATAGTCAGACATGAAGCTACTTTCTAAAATGAAAAACGGCCCTCCACCTTATCGACGGAAGGCCGCTGCATTATAGGCGGACGTTGGCATTCAACGGGATATCAACACATTAACGGCAGTTACCGCTACCGATGAATCTCACGCGATTGTTACCCCGCAAAGCTGCTTGATTCAACAGTATGTTCTGTCGTGGGTCAAACAACGCCTGTTGGTTGAAAGAGGACACACGAGAAAAATCATTGTACTGCTGAAGCTGCCGCAACAGAGCCAGGTCAGCCAAATCATTTCGTTGATTAACGAACGATACGGCTCTAAAGTTGTTTCGGTTGTTATTGAACCGGAACGCATTGAGCTGCTGCTGCTGCAGTAACTGGACCTGCACTGCTCGGTTGTTGTTGCGAATCGCCTGATTTACGGCAACTCGTTGGAATAACCCGCGGTCATTCCCGAATGCGACTCGTCCGTTGCCCACAGACACGATACGGTTGCCAGCGCGAACAAACACTTGGGCTTCAGCATGTGCCTGCACGGTCAGCGCGACTGTCGCAATGACCAGAGCGTAAATGAGAGTTTTCATAGAGCTTCCTCCTTGACGGTTCAAGTGACTTGGCCATTGGTACTAACTATTCAACTGAGAGGCCAGCAGCTCGGAAGAATAGTGTTACTTCTTCAAACGATAATGGTATGCCCGGTCCGCCACCTGCAGCTTTAGGCATACGCGAGCTTGGATCATCTGTAACAAGCCTCGCAACCGTTTCGCGTTTCTTTTGGTCATCGAACGACAAGAACCTTGTCATATCCAATCCAGCATCCTTTTTGCTGGGTCCATGACAAGCAATGCACTTGTTTTGGACTAAATCAAAGAAGGCAGTTTTCTGCGTGTCATCCAATACTTCGTCAGACCCCTCCGGTGTCGAGGGGACCTGTGGTTGCGGCGGAATCACGTCACCAGGAGCATACCCGGAAGGATCGCCTGGTTGACGCGGTTGTATTTTCCAACCGCCGCTATCGTCCTGTTTAAGCGTAAACTCCGTGCGTGTTGACGTTTCCAGTGGGTCGTCTTTCAGCATCTGCAGGACCTGTGCTGCGGCCTGACCGCGAGCAATAATCCTAGCAACCTCGGCTCGATGTGCTGCTGTTTGGGACAGAAGACCGTTAAAGTCGCCCGTGCTTTGCCCTGCGAGGTCCTGAAGTCCCTGCGCCAGATTGCTGGACTGGTTGTAGAGTACTTTCAAATCCACGTCAGGATAAACAGAGGCGACACTATCGTAACCGTAAACCGTCGCGCCTTGCTGGGCGTAAGGGGCGGAATGTGTCGACTGCGATCCGGACAGAGCGTAAGGACCCTGTTGTCGGAACATCTGACCGTAGGTTTCGTTGCCAGTCAAGTTGCTCGGATAAGTTGTATCAACTAGGTATCGCTGATCAATGCCGAGGGCTTTAATCGCTTCCAGATATTCTTTCTGGTCCTGCTGGCTGGATTTCAGTTCAAAGTCACGGGCAAGTTGATCCGAGGCCATCTTCAGCAGGTCTTTACGCCAACCTTCGTAAGTAGGGGCCAACACCTTAGCTACTTCGCGATCATGACTGTGTGAAAACACAGTGCGATAACTTGTGCGTCTACAGCAGCCATCGTGATAGGTATACGCCTTCTGATTCCGAACGTAGGCCGAATCACCTTTCCACCAATAACCGTCGTTAAACGTGTAGTTATCAATGATTGTACCGTTGTGAAAACTGCCTGCATGGGCAGTTTGCGAGACAGAAACCACCATTAAGGTAGTTAAAGCCAGGCAGATCGTATAAATGATGCTCCGCATCGTTGAGTCTCCTTCCTCGGTTCGTCCGTGTGGTTAATACATTATCTACGATAATAAGGCTCAAAACAACCTCATTATTTTTGTTTTTGCTGCTGCTGCAGTATTTGTGCTGTGTTTCTTCTTGCCCGCAAAGCCGCATCAACGTAAACCAGTTCCCACTGAAACCGGTTGATTGGGATATCCTGTTTTAGCAACCCAAGGCGAACATCTTCCATTTGTACGGGAACACCAATAACAGAATCAAGCCTACCCAGTAAACGGTTCAAGAGTGTGACCGCTTGGCCGGGGTCCTCGACCCGATAACCTAACTCCTCGCATGCGATCAACGGTGTTACCGCAGTGTAATCGTAGTAGACAAATCGTTCTGCCAATGCGTTGGATACATCTTCATACTGCCAAGGTAACCCACGAGCGTTTCGAGCATCGCCAGTGGTGATTACGATCGCGTCTGACAGGTCTTCCCTGGCTCGTCGCATAGGCTTGTCGAGTATCCCTTGATAGAGTCTCGCCAGGGTTTCCAGCGTCTCTGGTAAGTCTTGTTTCTGTCGGACACCATCTTTGTCTTCGTACGCATTTAGAAAGCCTGCCAGAGCTGTCCGAATGTCGTTGGTAAACGGAATCCAGCCAGCCGATTCGTTACGACCGTGACAGCGTATGCAGGAGATAGCGGGTTGCAACCGGCGGGTGAACGGGGCAGGGATCGTATGATCTGCTACTAGGTTAGGTGGTGCTTCGTTAACTAAGTTCCCTTTACCGTCGAAAAGAATGTAACCAAGGTGTCCGTTGTTTTCTTCGTAAATCAGCTCTTTGCCTCCGACCACAAAGTTGATCAGATTCATAAACGGATCTGCTCCGGCGTTATAGTCGCCGTCAAGCATATCCTGTGTAATCACAACCAAGCCCTGGTTGTTACCGATACGGGCAGGGCGGTCAAATACGTCGATACGCCGAGGCTTGCCAGTCACCTGCGAGGTGATCATGGCAACTCGTTGATCTGCGCGGAGTTTCGTGATTAAATCCTCGCTGACACCTTTAGCCACCAGGAAAACATCCAAATCGCTAAGTCCCTTCTCCTTTTCTTGCTCATTAGCAGGTCGTATGCCTTTGAACTCGTAGTAAAGGCCGTCGTCTATCTGCGTCAACGCTGCCTTGTACAAGCTCCGACACCAGATGATTGGGTTGATTGTCAGATGTGCAATATCGTCGCTGGTAGCACCCTGTAAAGCTGAGGCAGCATCAAGATCGATGTGCGGTCCAAATACGTTGGTTTTGAAATCGATTTTGTCTTCAATAATCTCTTCCTGCTGGTCAATGATTTTGATCTTGTTATCGAGCAGTACAAAGCCGGTTTCGCCTTCCCAGTCTATCTGACACCACTTGTTACCGCCTTTAACTACGATGTCTACGACATCAAGTTCAGTGTCGATATCCAGCAGGGCAACAATGTCTGAGCCGACCTGCACTCGAACTTGTTCCCGTTTGACTATCAGCACCTGCTTAATTGATTCTAAGACCTTGACCTCGTTCTTTTCGATTAGAAAGTACGGGTTGAACATCTTATCCCAGGTTGAGGTAATCGATTCGTAGTCCTCACCCTGATTAAGCGGCGCAAGCTCTCGCATGTTGATACGCATGAGGCGGCCGTTATCCAGCACTTGGATCGGCGACCGTGGTCGGCCTGGCACGTAGTTGATATCACTGCGGCTAACAACCGAGTTCAACACGAAAGAGACCAGAGCTTGGTCCTGAATGTTGCCGTCGGGAATCCAGACATAACGATAGACACTGGTGTCCAGAATCTCGCCCCAAGCCTCGGCGGACTGAAGCAACAGATTGATATCGTTAACCGCCGCAATCACCGCGTCATTCGGTGTCTGCAGAATCACGATATTTGGTGGTGCCTGGGCTGGCTTTTCGTCAGTGTCGGGGCCGAGAATAGATTCCAAAAGTGCTTTTGGATTTAACTGTTCCGGCTGAACTGGTTGGGCTACTGGCTGGACTGAAGTCGGTACTGGTTCCAATTCCTGTCCGAGCACCGATTGAACCCCTTCCCCCGAGAAATATCCACAGAGGAAGAGGGTCACGCAGCCAAGTAGACTAACCGTTGGCGAATAGCGTGTAGCCCTCCACCTGAAGGTCACGACACTTGACATTAAACATAACTCCGTCGCCCGATGGTGGTATTGGTGTTGGAGTCGGTGCAGGTTGCCCGACATTCTTCCCATAGCGTGCCTGTGCTCTCGGGATGTCGTCGTCCCACTGAGGTGTAGCGATTTGCTGGTTGTAGTAAGGAGCCATCAAGGCCCCTGACTTCTTGGAGTGATCTAAACCGATCATATGTCCAAACTCATGACATCCGACGTTGAACATTAAGATCCCACGTTCGCGGGGATTATTGATCCACGTTTCTCCAAGGTCAAACCGCATCAACAGTTGCTGGTCGTCGCCTTGAGGTAAGTAGGCCCACGCAAGTGTACCTCCAGGGCCGTCGAAGTTAGAACGGCGACCTTCGCCAGTGTCAATAATCAGATCCGCAGATTTAGTCGACTTGGTTTGTTCAACCTGAAGCCCGCAAACATCGTTCCAGGCTTTCCAAGCTCCACTGATGATGTCTCGTTGTGTCGTCTGAGTCAGACTGCCTCCAACGTAAGATTTAATATAATACTTTAGTCCAGATTTACCCCAACGGTTGAGATTGTTCTTAACGTACTGCATCATTGCGATGTAATCCGCTTGGTTCGGATCGTCAGGCTGAATATAGTCAGGGCAACCGCAGCGAGGCAGCTCCATGGCACTTAGAGTTTTGGGACCAACAACACCGTCGATTTTGGCTCCAAAATATCGCTGGAAGTCCTTGACCGCTTTCACGATCTCATCCTTGTTGTCCCAAGCGAACTTTGCCAAGTACCCGAACGTAGTCAGATAGTTAATAGAGAATGTCATCTCTGCGATCGAAGCACGATCATCCTGCGCCGCAGCGTCAGGTAAAATGAGCTTAGCTGCGGTTGAAACTGCAACCATGAGTCACCTCCGTGTGTGGTTAAACTGGAACTGGAACGCTATTCTCCACGTTCACCGCGATATTTTCTCGCTCCAGAAAGAACTGAACGGTTTTAGCCGTTACCATTTGTGCTGGATCGTCTTTCACGACCAGCGATTGTGAATCTCTCAGATAGTAATCCGTTCCGTTTGGTCGTCTGATTCGTCCAAACAAGTCCATACCTGTAATCGACATGCTATTCCGTAGGTAACCATGCACAGCATCGCAGATCTGCGAGGCATCAAGTCGTCCCACGAATGGTACTGCATTAACTGCAGACATTACCTCCTGTTTGATTCCTTCCAGATCAGGGGTTTGATCACTGTACTTCTTATTAACGGTAAAGTTGATTTGAACAAAACACGGGATAGGTGCCTTAATTAACGCATCTGCCCCGTGGTTTCGTACGTCACGGCTGGAGACAACAGTTTGTATTTCCGCGATTAGCGGAGTACAGACCGCTTCGATCTCGTAAAGTTGGGTGGTTCCAACCTCCAGTGCAGTAACGTTCGTGACTGTATCCTGGAACTGTACTACGGCTGTCTGAAATCGGCTGTATTCTCCCTCCTCTTGTGTTTCAATATCCGGTATAAAGCCAGTTCCGGTCAAGTCCAATCCTCGCTGCTCCAGGACGATCGTGAACCCGCCCGCGGTTTCTGCTGCGTTTACGCCAGTTAATCGGACGTTACGCAGCTCGAAAAATCCTGGGGCATCGTCTCGTCCCACGGAAAACTGCCAGACGCCGTGTTCGTATTCTTTGGAAATAAGTACAGCAGACTTTGACAGGACAACTCGACGAAGTTCTGGTTGCCCTCGAATGTACCAGTCAACTCGGCCGCCGTAACTCAGCGGTAAAATCGAATGCTGATCTCGAAGCATTTCAGCGTCACCGAATCCGACAATGGACATGTCGGTAATGTTCGCAAATGAAGTAATGTTCCGCAAAGCTGCTCGCATGTTGATCCGGTTGCTAAGCGCTTTGGCAGCCATGCCCTCCTGAAGTTCACCCAGCAGCGAATCGTTCGTCTGTGCAGCTGTACCGTCCTCGAAGTCTTCTGTGACGTACGCAGTCAGATAGTTAAACGGTTGTGAGTTGGGAATAACCTTGGCATCTTTAGTTAGCTTACCTGCTGGACCATCAGCCGTAGCAACTACGTCAATCTGGAAGGCGTAGTTACCGTCGGACAGCTGATAAATCAAACGGTCACTGTCGTTGGCGAGCGTTTCCGGTTCGGCTTTGGCCGAGTAGACTTGAGTAGTGATAAACTCTTGCCCGTTAGCTGCCCAGACTGATCCGGAAGGGACTGTAACTGTGGTGTTACCTGAGAGGACAATCGTGAGCCTGCCGTAGCCTGCTGTGCCGGGCCGCCGTTGTAGTCGGTACAGAGATAATACACTGTCGGTGACTTCGCTGTCAGCAAGCGAAGGGTCTCGTTCAATCTCCAGCAAGGAACGGCCGGAAAGATAGCGAGCTAAGTTTGTGCGTATAGCTGCTTCCAGCACAGAGTGATAATACATTACTGTATCGTGGAAAACGCCTCGCTTTAGATCCAGCTCCGGGTGCAGCTCGCGTAGGCGGCTTTCAGTGCTGATCAGCATCTGAGTAACCAGCGCAGGGTCAAGGGAATCTAAATCGTCGATTTCAAATGCCATAGCTTTTGCCTATGCTCCGATACTGTTTACGCGAAGTGGGTAAAGAATCTCTCGTGAAATACCGGCCAGGCTTTGCAGAATGATTCGCAACACAACCAGGTCAGCAACAACAGATACGGCAAGTATGTTCGCACTTCCGTACTTCTCGTCCAACGGGTCGTCTACGTTCTCTTCGCTGATCAAGTTAGACTCGATAGTCAACATTGCTCCGTAGAAGGACTGCTCTACATCAGTCGTAGTACGCCACAGACCTCGGCGAGCTTCGATCATAAAGGTTGTACCTCGCTTCGGGAGATACCGCAGGCTCCCCCGGTCTGTCAGCAGCTCGACGAGAAACCTCTGAGCAAGTTTCTCTGTTCCGGTGACAAGCGCACCGGTTTCTCCCTCTTGCACAAGTGCTTGAGAAAGTAACGTATCCCGTCCGTCAGGGAGCATGCCGTCAAATGCTGCAAGATCCACAGTGCGACCAAGATACTGACTAATCTGAGGTGTCGGTGTTTGCATATTAACCACTTGCTTGTTTTAGGACGTCTCGAACATATTGCAGCACTGATTGCTTGAATGGCCCTTTGGCATGCCCATGCCCCTTCTTTCGCCCGAGTGATTGAGCCACTGGGCGGCAGAACTGATGGGCTCCGTATGTGTGCCTTGCGCGAAAGGCTCGTTCCATACAAGCCAGATAATCGATTTGAGTCGTGGTGGCTACCAGATCGCCTGAGTTGCCTGGGCTTTTCGGGTCATCAACAGCCGCCTCGTAATCGCTGTTAGCTTTGTCGCGGTTGAAGGGGGCTTTCATACCATTCCAGTCAAACGGATCTCCTTGCCAGTCCGTAGGCGTCATCCAGTGCACCTGCTCATTCCGTTTACGTGCCCGCTCCTCCTGCTTTGCGTCGTCTTGTCTGGCGTTGATCTGTTTCTCAAAGTTTGGATCGATATCCGATTTCTTGGTTGGATTAGCGTTATTCTCTGCCATGGTTTACCCCAAAAACGGACTCAACTCAGGTTCAGCGTTAAGCATCTCCTGAATGCGGCCCTTGCGTTGACTGATTGCACCGGGACTTCGACCCAGTTTCTTAGCTATATCCTGATTAGACAATTTAGGCTTGCCGTTCAGACCGACAGTATACTCCATAATGGCCTGATCAATCGCTGGCAAATCATCATATACGAGTTGAACCCACATGTGTCGAGCCTCCTGAGACGGGCCAACTCCCATCGAAGACAGCAAGTTAGAGTCTCTGTCGTTTACCGTGCCCTCAGCTACACCTGGATGCCAGTTTCTTATCTTAGCGAGTCGCTTGGCTGAGAAACCACTTCGGTTACTCAGCTCACCGTCCGTAGGTTCACGCCCCAGCTCATCCGTCAGGTCTTGCCCGTATCGCATTAGTTTTCGTTGGTCCAGAATAACTCGCTCTGGAGCACGCACCACGTTTGTAGACTGACGGTCAGCACGACGCAACCCCTGCATACCATTCAACAGATGCGTCTGTAGCCGAGCCTGCTTGCGGTCGTATGTCGCAAGGCTCTGCAGGGCGATCTGACGAGCACGGCTAGTCATTAGCGGGTGCGAACCTTGACCTACGTTGGCTGAAACCCCTTTCCGGATTACAGGGTCCAACGTTTTCAGCATGTTTGCGTTGTTGGCTTGGGAAGGATCACTTAACCACGAATCGTAAGCTGAAGCGTATTCAGGCTCCAGACGATCGTCTGTGCTCATCGTGGTCATCGGCTGTAGTGGTTGGATGGGATCAGGCATTTGGGAACTTCCAGTTCTTAACAAGTGGAGCACCTTTATAAACATCAGCACCGAACAGTGGGTGCGCTTTTACGGTGGTTCGATCATCTCCATTGAACTCTGTCTCTGTGCGAATGTGTGAAAGTTGAAATGATGTTCCTGCTCGTTGAGCTTCAGCGTTGATATTGATAGTAACTCGCACGACGTGCCCGTAAATATCGACGGCTAGATTATCTTCCCCGCCTGCGAACTGTTCCGCAACGGATTCGAGTTTAATAATAGAACCCGGTGCGATATCGAAACGCAGTTTTCCTGATATATTAGCCCCACGACCACGAAGCATGTTCTCCACATAGACCGAGTGAGCATATGCGTTGTATAGTTTTCGCAGCGGAGAGAAGATCTTACCAGGCGGCGGGTCACTAGGTTGAGGTGCGTTACTGCCCGGTGTAGTTGAGCTACGGTTACTCGCGTTGCCGACAATCCCGGTCGAGCTTCCGGCGTATATTCCCGAACTACTGACTACTCGCAACCACGGCGGCGAGCGGACCACCAGCCACATTCCGTCGCCCGCATTTTCAGCGTCGGACGCAAAGTGTCCGCCCACACAAACTGCTTCGCCTTTACCTGTTTCCGTTTTTCCGTAACCTGTAAGTGTTTCGTAGTCGCCGTAAACTCCGACACCTTGCAACGGCCGACTGAGTTGCCCTGTGAGATCGAAGTTATCGTATTCTCCCGGTTTCAAGGTTTTATCGTAAGTCTGATTTAATGCCGGAGTAGAGGCAATGATTGTAGCAATCTCAACCTGCGGGATGATCGCCAGGTTGAACATTGGGCCGTAGACGCCGGTGATGACATCCCAGAAGGTTGTGTGTGCAAAGTTATGTAGTGTCTGTTGTGTTACGGAGTTAGCTACTGCTTCCGGAACCAGAGGTACACCTTGGTCCTCCAGCTTGAGTGGCAGGCCACCCATCTCTGAGTCGTAGTCTTTGGAGCAATCTCCACCTGGCCCTTGGATTTTCTTCAGTGCTTCTTGGGCTCTAGTGTTTGATTTCTTGTCTCCGCCGCCAGCACCTGACTTATCGCATTTGATTTCCATCTTCTCGACTTCAGTCAACGCACACAGCATTGCTTTGATGCCATGCCATAGGTCGTCTTTGACCTTAGTCTTAATGCTCTCGTGTCCGGTCAAGTGACTGACAAACACTGCGGCACCTGATGTACCTGTACCGAGCTGCGGTGTTACGGCCGGAGCTACCAGGCTAGTCGGATTGGATGGGTGGGCGTTTTTGTCCAAGGTAGAACTGAAACTGAGGTCGATCAGCCAGTGACTTAAATGCAGCACAGCTTGAACTCGGTTGCTGACTTTTCGGTAAGCCAAGCCAGTGTAGTAACCCTCGAAGATTAGCTCACTGCCTTCCCACTCCTCACCGCCACGAGGGCGCCACTCCTTTCTGGGACGAAGCTCGACTTTGGCTTTCTTCATCTGAGTAAGAGCCAGGCCAGTCTTGTGTATCTGTGCCGGTTCCTGCGTGCGAGCATTACGACCAATAGCCACCAAACAAGTTGCTCGCGGAACTTCATTTCTTGCAAAAGATGCAGTGAACTGCGCAAGCTCGTACTCGCGACCCTCAATCGTTAACACGATGGTGCGATCTTCGGACAGATCAGTATACGCCCATTGTTTATTTGTATCATCTGCCAACGCGCACCTCCTCTGTGCGGTAAATCATTGCCAACAGCAATCCACCTAATCGGTATGGTAATGAGTGATGATCGTACCAGAGATTCCGAAACGTCACCCAAGGTTCATCGTTCGACAGCCCGAACAGTTGAAGCATAACAGGCTCACCAACACGATCGAGCATGGCGACAAGTTGTCCGATATCCCACTGCGGGCGAAAGTAACCACCGATTTGCCACTGCGCTCCGGGGCTAGTAGTATTAAGGAAAAACTTGTAGCCCGCACCCTCTAGCCGCAGAGGCCGACTCAGTTTGTTAGTCAAACTGAAATCTTGTATGACGCTGAATGTTTTAGGCGTCAAGCGTTTCACTTCCACAGTTGTCGGCGTGAGTATGTCCACGTCGTAATCAAAACGAAGTTGTCCGACTGCGTCCGGAACTATTGGTTGACCAATGAGTGTCAACGTATCGGGAGTATGTCCTGAGTAGCGGTTGATCTGAGGCAAGAATGTCGCTGGCTGATACAGCGTCTGTTCGCGGGCTTGGTCGTAAGTGATTCGGTTATCTAACCGTAGCGCGAACTCGTGCAGCTCAGTTGCATGAATGAGCGGCAACAACTGCTTGGCTCGATAGTTATACATAGCACGATCCGGTCGACTACCAAACAAAAACTGGCGGATCTGATCCAAATAGGTAGGCAGTTCGATTTTACGGAAGTTCTGTGTAATCAGTTCTTCACCGAGAAAGTCCGGACCCGGGGATCGAGTGCCTCCTTCGATATTAAGCAGAAGTGTTCTCGCGTGATTGAACATTACGCTCCTTTCTTAGGTAAAACCATAATGGACAGGTTCCATTGCATCATGCGAGTTGAAGGGTCGATCACGTCACCGGATAACCCAACTACGAATCCGCTGATGCCCGTTGCGCCTATCATTAACTCAATCGGGTCCTTTCGGGCAGCAACGCGATATTTTTCGTACCATTCCAGTACCTGTTCAAAGCCGTGCTTAGGCTCTTCCCGGGACTCACAATCCACGGTGAACGACAGTCCGGACAAGGTAATCTGTCCGACGCGATCGCCGAAGACATAGATGTATATCTCGTTACCGATTGTATGCAGAAACTGGTAGTTACATTGGTGGGCTACAGTTAGCCTGGTGATGATTGATTTGTGTGTTTTGAATGTGATGTCTTCAGGATCGCTAATCGAAACGAACCTCAGAGTTCCTTGCGTGTGATCGTCTGGCAGCTGGATGACTCGCCCCACAGGAGCACTTCCCCCTTCAGCCATGAAAAATGTTGGCATTACTTTCTCCTATCGTGTGCGGGTACCCTCGGCGTTGATGTCTGCTCTGTCGCCGACGATTGTTAACGTTCCGTCGATCGTCATGCGGTTATTTTTATTCTCACCAGTTTCTACTTGTGGTGTTTGATACTGTGCTCCTCGATCCAGCGATTGGATAATACCGTCTAATCGATCTACACGATTACCCGGCTTGAGGTCGTCGAGTGCGTCCAGGCCAGTCCAACGATAAAACTCAACATCACTCTTGAACTTGTCCCAACTTGGAGCGTCACTTTCAAGCCCAATACTCTTAATAAAAGCCTTTAGTCTTTCTGGGCTTTCCTGGACTTTGGCGTACTGATCAAACAGTTCGCCAGATGCGACTATAGCCTCACCTTCAAGGTCGGCGGCTCGTTTCTGCAGTAGAGCTTTCTTGCCTGGGTCGGTTTCTACCTCAGCCTGAGCCTGAAGATTTTCTCGATGTTTCAAGGCGTAGCTGCTGTTCTTATCCGCAGTGGCAATGATCCTTTGAATGTACCTTCGTCCGGTTTCCGTGCCTGTTCGTGTGGCGATGTTGCCAATGATCTCTCTGTGTTCCTCGGTATCAAGTCCGGTGCGCTTGAAGATTCCTTTTAGGAGTTCAGACGTTCCCGTATTCTCCTGCTCACGGAAATTTTCGCTCATGGCGTCGACCCTTTCGAGTGCATCCAGACCTCCTTCTAGGTCGGATATGCTGTCGGCTCCTTCGATTTCTTTAGTTCGGGCAGTGAGTTCGTCTCCCAGAGTCCGTTGTGCTGTGAAAGTATCTTTTAGGCTTTTGACTTGTTCTGTAAGGATCAAACTTTTATTAGCATGTCGCTGCAACAGTTCATCGGATTTCATGCCTCGGGCTTTAGCTAGTTCGGCTACGGGTTCGATAACTTTAGTAATTTTGTCAACTGCTTCAGTTTTATCTGTAGTCAGCTGCTCGATTTCAGCTTCTATTCGAACTCTCTCTTCTGGCTCCGTAGTTTCACTCAATTCCTGTTCCGCGACCTTTAGTTGACTCGTGATTTCGAGATGTTTAGCGGTAGCCCGGCTCCAGTCTTTGTAGGTAGTCGCGACTAATTCGTTTTCTGCTTCGGTCAGCGGAGTGAATATAGCTTCTTTACCTGCAGGCGCTTCGCCAGTAGACAAGTACCTAGCCATTTCTTCGCCGGTAACACCAAAGGCCTCTACCCGCCCGCTGAGAGCCTCGTGTGTTGTTTGAAACTTCTCCAGTTTAGCTATATCCGCGGCTGTCAGTTGCTGCGCAACTGCGATATCGCGACGCACTGCGTACAACTCATCTTCTTGTTCCTGGGTAAAGGTTGCTTCGATGTCTGTTGATAATTCCAATAGCTGGCGTGCTGTGATGTCGGTATCTTCACCCCACTGTCGCCCCTCCTTACCCATGGAATCACGCAGGCTAGCCACCTCTCTGGTTATGCTCTCCTGAATGTCGAAAAACTCAAGGCGAACATCGGTGAGTTCGTCTGGATCAGTGATGTTGGTCAAATCACCAGCTACCAGACGAGTTAAATCGCCATCAGTGTACAGCGTTGCCAGTTCCTGTCTTCGTTCTTGGTTCTTACGAATCGTTTTGAATCGCTCAATAGCTTGCGGTCCCAACTTTCGCGTCATGGCCTTGGACATTATCACGTTTGTGTTTAATCCGTCTTCAGCAATCAAGGCGTCTTCAGTTTCACTACGGAAGACCGCACCACTGTCGCTTTCCCAGAAATCCTTCCAACGCAGCTTAGCCTCATCCTGGCGCTCTACACGAATCGCAGTAAGCACTGCTTCGTTAGTGGCTCCCTCAAGCTCAAGGTGATCCGCAACATATTGATCAAACTCACCTGTAGAGACGTCAAGCTGTTGACTCATACGCTTTTGGATCGCAAGCTGGATAGCCCTGTCTTCTGACCGGGAGTCCTCTGGTAGTAGTTTACGTGCTACCTCGATTTCAGTTTCAGACAGTCCGAATCGCTTGGCACGTTTGCGTGCAGTTAGCACAGTCTCGGCTGTGCGGATATCCGCCCCGGTCTCGGTAATATAAGTTTCGATTTCTTCGTCGTCTGGAGTCAGCAAGACCTGCGAACGCCGAGCTAAGATTACTTGCTTAGCTTCATCGTCACCAGCAATCTTTGCTTCTTCCATAAACGTTGTCATAGACTCTGTGCTGTAATTGCCCTCGAAGCGCTCATAGTCTAGTGTGATGTTTTCTTTAATTGATTTTATTAAAGCAGTAGCAGCTTGGCTTTTGTTCGCAAACTTACCCGGATTATCTTCTAAGTATTTTTGGACAACTTTGTTCTCGTCGTCGATTTTATCTGCTGTTTGTATTTCGCGGTCGTATCTCGCCTTAGCTGCCACATTCATGTCATCGAACTTTGTGCCTTGGACGTCTTTCACCTCTGCCGCACTAACGTGGTGGGCAAAGTCACCGCTGAGCCCTGCCAGATCTTGCTGGGCTATCGCTATTGCGTTGGTACTGTCTAGGACATTTTGAGCATCTTTCGGGCTGAGCATTTCATTCCCGTCGGTGAATATACCGAATTCTCCTGCAGTGTTTACTAGATTGTTTGCCTCGACTTGTAACACGTCACTCTGGGCTTCAATC
>JBDNFH010000028.1:0-8298 GCA_041689915.1 Candidatus Nanopelagicales bacterium
TATTTAGTCATGGCAACGTTTCCTCTCGTGAGTGATATCCCGAAGGGGAACGTTGCCACATCACTACAATCAATATGCGTTAGCCACTACAAAGCGCCCTGGATAAAGCGGGTTTGTAGAGAAGTGCCGGTGAATTCCGCATTTAGCCGCGCCGGTCACTTTTGTCCTCTTGCTACCAGTTGAGCCCGCGAGTATCCTCTTAGTAACGCAAGGTAACTTCCCCCAGCATCCTTGGTTATTGGAGTCTTAAATGTTGACCTTCGGTCGAACAATTCGCACCCTGATTGGGGTATGCACACTCATCGCCTTGAGCACTTCCAGCGCCAACGCTGCCGACCAAAACGAAATCCTCACCATCCCGGCAACTGGAACATTCACGCTCACGACCTCTCCCGGTATTGTGCCAGCGTGGGAGACCGCTGGTTTGAAACTCGCCGCAATTTCTCCCGCTTCGCTCACTGAACTCACCATGAGCGCCGCCGAAAGACTGGAAATGCCGGTAGTCGCCAAGACTGGTTCTGCCAATGCGCTCGCGGGAGGATTTCGTTTCACCAACACGAAAACCCGCGAAGTCATTAACTGTTTTATCCCCACTATCGATACCAGGGCTCGCGTGTTGGATTGCGTCACAAACGGGGCAGGTGCTGTGTGGCAAACCACAAAATTCTTTTTTGCCATCAGCAAGATCGAATCCTGGACGGCGTTCAATTCAAACGACGAGCGCACCAGCCTTCTCACCGGGATTGAGTTCAAAATACCCGATGCGCAGACAGCGCGCTTTTTTAATGACGAACTCTCCACCACCGTTTTCACCACCAGCGTGACAATCGCAACGGGAACCTTGGAAGTAACCCGTGGGATCTCTAATTAGCATGAAGGTCACCAATCAAGAAGTGCTGCTGGTCATTCCAACATTTCAACCAACGCGTTCGATTATCGGTATCATCGAAAAACTGAAACTCACCACGGTGATTTCTGATGATTCCAGTCCAGTTACCGCGGATCAAATCCTGCGTGACGTCGCCAGACTCCCGAAGACGACCGTGATTCGAAATTTTAGAAATAAGGGAATTGCCCGCGGTCTGAATCAAGGTCTCGACTTGGCTGCATCCCGTGGATTCGAATGGCTCTTAACCCTCGACCAAGACTCTGATCTTGATAGTGATTACGCGCGAGCGATTCTTTCGGCAGCACAGAGCCATGAAGCGCTCTGGACGCAACGACCCACCGTTGGCGTAATGGCTCCGCATCAGATTCATGACGCCAGTGGTGTCATGAACTATCCCACCAAGACGGTTGACGGCATCACGGTGACCGAGGAAGTGATTCAAAGTGGTTCGCTGTGGCGAGTAAGTGCACTCACCCAAATCGGTGGCTTTGATGAAGAACTCGGAATTGACGCGGTTGATGCGGCTGCATGCCTTCACCTGCGCGAAGCCGGATACCTCGTCGCCCTC
The DNA here is from genome assembly GCA_041689915.1 of Candidatus Nanopelagicales bacterium. Lineage (GTDB taxonomy): Bacteria > Actinomycetota > Actinomycetes > S36-B12 > S36-B12 > UBA4592. The sequence goes on from JBDNFH010000028.1 coordinate 1,458, forward strand.
ACCGACACTGTTGAGCTACACCACAACCTCGGGGACTCCCGCCAAGTCAGTATTTTAGGCAAAACAGTCATGCTCACCAATCACTCACCCGCGCGGCGGGCCACCATGGTGCGTAATCGCTTACGCCTAGCCCCGGCGGAGTTCAAACAATCCCCCGTTCATGCGGCGCGAACCCTGCGTCGGGTCACGGTCAACTCGGTCCTCGGTGGGCTTACCGGGGAGGACCGGTGGGCGAAGACCAAGGGAGCCTTATCCGGGCTTCGGTGGAAGAAACCGTTCGAATAATGGTTTTCCACACCTGGTCAATCCCTGTTTAGCGGCCCCCGCAGGTGGGTATCACTGCATTATGAACATAACAAAGAAGACCATCATTTCAGTAGTAGCAGCAACCCTGTGCCTGACCACAGCGAGCGCTTCCGCCTTTGCGGCTGAAAGCCCGACAACTTCTCCGACCTCAAGCACCTTCAAAATTATCGCCCAAGATCTCACATCCTTCATGTCCGCAAGCCCCACAGCCGTCGGCAGCATCACGGTCCTTACGGCACCCAACACCAAGGTGCTGGCAAGGGCAAAAAACTTCCAGGAGGTACACAAGGCAAATAAATTTGGCAGCACGACATTTAACAAACTCACACCTGGTGTCACCTACACGTTCACCTCGATGGGTGAACGCACCGAAGTCCAAGCGGTAAAAGGTCCGACCGCGGCCAGCAAGCTCACGGTGTCCGAGACGACAAAAGCAGGTGTGGTCACCTTGAAGTGGAATCACAAAGACACCCGCACCCAGGGCGAAGTGAAGTACGCAATCACCGCGATCCCGATTGACCAGAAGTTGCGGGCCGAGCACACCCTCACCCACGAGAGCCTTGCCAAGGAGTTCACCCTCACTGATTTAGATACTGACCTGCTCTACGTTTTCATCGTCACACCTTTTAATGCAATCGGTGCAGGTAAACCGACAACGGCAACAATGTCTGCAAGCCTGCGCAGCCTCACCGGGATCGGCCAAGAAATTCCAATAACAACTCCAGAAAAACCGGCAACCCCCGTGAACAATTCGCAGCCTGCGCCGGCTCCCGCACCTGCACCTGCACCTGCACCAATGCCAGCCACCAAAACGATCTACGTGTGCCCCAGTGGTTTCAGTGAAGTGGGTGCCTTGTGTGAAAAAAGTCAGGCGTACACCTTCAACGACGAGACCGAGACTCGCGGTTACAGCTATCACAGTGAAATGGAGAGTTACGGTCCATGGAAAGACTTCGGTACCGACTGGTCAGGGACAGGTTGCCCTAACGGTGGCACCCTGCACCCAGGAATGGGCTGCATGGGTTATGACCAACGCCCCATCTTGGTGAAAGACGCAACCCCGGCTGGGTTTAGCGACGACGGCGGCTCATGGAGCAAGACCATCTCGGTCAAAGATTCCATTCCTGCCGGATTTAGTGACAATGGCAGCGCCTGGGTGCAAACCGCAGCAAAGCAAGCGCAAGTTGTGCCCGTCTAACCAAAATCACAACCCATAAATGTGAGGCCATCCATCATGGTGGCCTCACATTTGGGTTCAACCTCCAATAGATTCATACCGTGACCACCCTAAGAATGCGCCTCACCGACGGTGGACTGGTCTTAGCTCTGAGTTTGCTGATCGCTGTCGTTGCCCAACGGTGGGCCGGGCTGGACACCCCCGATTCCAGTTTCTACGCGAGCTTGTCCCTGTTCGGGGATCAGATCACCGACCGAGTACCTATTACTTCCTACTTTTGGACCCGGCTGGGCTTCATTGGCCCGGTGCAGGTTCTCACGACCACCTTCGGAACCTGGCTTGGCTTTGCGGCCTGGCGCTATCTACTGATTCTGGTCATTGTTTCCAGTTCTTATTTTCTGCTCAAGCGGTTCACCAGCCGGGTCACCGCAATCTGGTTGACCGCACTGATTGTCACCAGCACGGTGCCGTTGAGTTACCTGGGAAACAGCTACCTCACCGGAGCGGTCCTCGCCGGCACCGCAGCGCTGATCAACCTGGCGGTGAACCCGAGTCGAGGCGCCGCAATTCTCAGCGGAATAACCCTGGGCTGGTTGGTAATGGTGAACCCCCCGGGCGTTTTGCTCGCCGGGACAATTTGGTTGTCCATCACCATTCACCAAAAGAGCAAAGCCCCTCGAGTACTTTTATTCACCCTCGTTGCGGCCGCGGCCGCAACGTTGCTGACCTTCACCGCCTTCTTGGTCTGGGGTCGAATAATTTTCCCGAAAATGGATTGGTTCGCGTCGTACCTGGACGCCCAAGCAATTGACCTGTCGAACTTTTCTAGTGGCGAGAACATCTTTCTCACTGATATTTCCCTGGTGGTGATCGTCCTCATTACCGTGATCACTTTTGCTCTATGGCTGTTCAAGCGTGAGTCGAACGCGACCCAACTGGGGTTTCTCGTTGCAACCTCGAGTGCAGCTTTCATGCTGTTCTTCAATCCACTCATGGGCGGTATTGCTTTAGAGGCCCCGCTTTATCAAGCGATGCTCTGGCCACCAGCGTTGATTGCACTGGCATTGAGCGCCAGCGCCTACGTCAGCATTAACCGCAACACCATGCAACTTGTTGTAGCCACGATCGCGGTGATTGTTGTTGTCGCCGCCGGTTTCATTGCGCCGAATCTGAGTTTGGCAGTCGGTTGGACGTTGGGAATTGTTACCGCAATCGCACTCGTCGCAACCTTCGCATTGGCGAAGAACACCACAACCCTGACCACCATCACAATGCTGGCAACACTGACTCTGTTCCTAGCCAGCGCCCAACTGATTCAAAACTCACGCGGTGACCTGGGTCTTTACTACCTCAGCCCCTACCACTGGGCGTACTCCAGTAACCCCATTTCGGAAAAGGTTCACACTGCGGTCAACTCCCAGGAGTGGCTGCTCGCCAATACCAACTCAACCGATCAAATAATGCTGTGGGTTGATGGCCCATGGGTCCAGGGTGATCGGGAGTTATATGTTGCTGCAGGAATGCAACTGTGGGGGGAGAATCGAATTACTTTGGAACCGACACTGACCCAGCCAGATATCCAGCGGCTCAACGCCATTGCGCCCACCACCTTGGCTTTATACGGAAAAAGCATGGACGCGGTAATCAACTTCTGGGAGAGCATTCCGCAAGTAAATAAACCCACCGCCCCGATCTGTTACGACTACGCGTGGCCAGCGGACAACTCTTCCGATTTCCCCACTACCCAAGGTCACACCTGTCTGACAACTTTGGTTTGGAGCGAGGGGACAACTTCGTGATCACGAGACGAACCCTCATTGAAGTTCTATCAACGGCGGTCCTGGCCACGGTAATCAGCCTGCTTGCTTTCATGCCGGCGCTCCGAGAATTGGGTAGCGCGTGGGGCAGCGGCGACATGCTCAGCACCTATGTGAACACCGAGAACTGGGGCTTATTCGGTTTCACCACCGGCAATCATTTCGGGTACCCCCTCGGCATGAACTTGAACCTGTTTCCCAGTATTGACATCACGCAAAACAGTTTCGCCGCTTTAGTTGGCTGGATTACCGGCAACCCGTTTATGGGAATCAACCTGCTGCTATTCCTGAGTTTCCCACTCGTTGCTGTCCTTGCTTACTGCTCGATTCGACTCACCGGTCTTCGTGGCCCCCTGGCGGTTGCACTGGCCATCGCATTCACCATGATCCCTTTTCATTTTGCTCGCGGACTTGGTCACCCGTCCCTGGCAACAATGTACGGCGCGGTCACCGCGGTAATACTGGCTCAACTGATTGGTAGCGGGCGCGTCAAAGAAATGTTGTTCCCAAACACGGCAACGCAAACGAAAACGAAAGTCACCAATTACATAATCCTGATCGCACTGGTAATCACAACCGCTTGGTCGGGCGTGTATTACGCAGCCTTCGGTCTGCTGCTGATGAGCGCCGCGTGGCTCTGGCAGTTCGCAACCAACCGCACGAGCACCTTGGTGAACGCAGTCCCCATTGTCGCCGTCGGAGTAGTCGCAATCGCCGGTTTCATTCCTAGCTTGCTCGCACTTTCGTCAAATCCGCCGTTCGCATCATTGGGTGAGCGGCTGCCCTCTGAGTCGGTTATTTTCGCCGGTGTTTTGGCAATCGCGATTTTGGCGGCGCCCATTTCACGCCTTGGCGGACCGTTTGCCACCTACAACACTGAAGTCACCCAAGCATTTGGAGCGGCGCCCCAATACGAGAACACAACAATTTCAAGTTACGGCACCTGGATCACCCTCGCTGCAATCGTGTTCATCGCGCTCTCCCTCCTCACCCGATTCCGGGCACGGCTGGGCCTGCTAAGCATGCTGCTGGTCACCACCATCCTGTTTTTCGTTCCATGGGGATTGAATTATTTATTCGCAGCTCTAGTCACCCCGCAAATTCGCGCGTGGAACCGACTCGTACCGGTTCTTCTGCTACTCATTATTTTGATGGCGACAACGATCTTTGCCAACATGAAAACAATAAACCTAAAAATCACGAACACCTATCCCGTTCTAGCGATTGCAATAGTGATTCTTGGCGTGACCGCGGTTGAGTCAGCCTGGCCATTTGTGACCCCCTACCGCCAGGGCGCGCAGGACGGCGCCCACACCACTCAGGTTGCCCGCGATTACACGAAAGCAATAGACCAACAACTCCCGCAAAATTGCGGGATCTTGCAATTACCGCACCAGGTGTACCCCGAAAACGGACCGTTGCTTGATCTCAATGACTACGAGCATTTCTGGACTTCGATTATTGACTCAAATAAAAGTTGGAGCTACGGCGCGGTGAAAAGCACAGACGCGAGCGCTTGGTTGAGTGCACTGCCCGAGATTCCAAGCGTTGCCGAAGTCGACCTACTAGCCCAAGCCGGGTTCTGTGGAATCCACCTTGACACTCGAGCGTTTGTCGCACCCGCTGCCGAGCGAATTACCGCAGACCTGACCAGTAGATACGGGTCCCCCACGGTCACCGCGGCAACAAAATCCGGTGCGGCAACGAACTGGCTTTTCTTCACAACCGACCCGCAAGCGCAAACCCAAGACCCAGCGGAGTGGTCCCCTGAACTGGTCAACTACTTCTTCGCCCCAGCAATCACCACCGAGCGGGTGGACCTTTCCAACATGACCGTTGGCCCACGTGGTTCAAAAGGTGAATTGATTTGGTGGTGGACAATCACCCCGCAAGCAACATTCACCTTCCACCCCCTTGATCAACGCGTACCGCTCACCGAAATAACTGGTGGGATCAGGATTCCTAGTTGCCAAGACCAGGGTGAAGCCCAAGTGATGTTGACCCTTGGCAGCGGTGAAACCTTGATCACGACGGCGAACCCGAAAACCACCACCGAGTTCAGCATCACTCTTAAAGAACCGACCATGTTAGAGAACACCCTCGTCGTGTCAACGGAGCTGCAAGGTTGCCAGCCCACGGACTACGGCTACCCGCAATACGTGCAGGTCATTGACCTGCACGCCCAATAGGCTGACCGCGTGGACGACACCACCGACACCCCGACTGACAGCGGCCCACGACTCTGGCAAAAAGCAAAAGAGTTGATCCCCGGTGGATCCATGCTGCTCTCCAAACGAGCCGAAATGTACTTACCCCAAGGTTGGCCCGCCTATTTTGACCGCACCCAAGGCTGCTCAATCTGGGACTTGGATGGCCGGGAATTCAAAGACCTGAGTTTGATGGGCGTTGGCACCAACATTCTTGGTTACAGCCACCCCGAGGTTGACAACGCTGTAATGGAAACGGTGCGCAAAGGTAACCTCTCGACATTGAATGCACCCGAAGAGGTCTACCTCGCCGAGAAATTCATTGAGCTCCACCCGTGGGCGGACATGGTGCGTTACGCACGAAGCGGCGGAGAAATCTGCGCGATCGCCGTTCGCATTGCACGTGCTGCTAGCGGCAAAGACAAGGTTGCATTTTGCGGTTACCACGGTTGGCACGACTGGTATCTCGCAGCCAATCTCGGTGAAAACAACGGACTCGACGGTCACCTCCTCCCGGGTCTTGATCCCAACGGTGTTCCGCGGGCACTTGCCGGTACCTCCATTCCATTCCAATTCAATGACCTTGAACAACTCACTAATATTTTGCGCAGCGATCCTGAAATTGGCGCGATCTACCTGGAAGTCCAACGCTCCGATCCACCTGATCCCGGTTTCCTCGAGGGAGTTCGGGCGCTCGCAACACAACACAATGCTGTATTAATTTTCGATGAATGCACCTCAGGTTTCCGCCGAACCCTCGGTGGAATGCATCTTCACTACGGTGTTGAGCCAGACCTCGCCACCTTTGGAAAAACCGTTGGCAACGGGTATGCAATAACTGCAGTCATTGGACGCGAGAGCGTTATGCAAGCGGCGCAAAAAACCTTTATTTCCAGTACTTTTTGGACTGAACGCATTGGGCCAACCGCAGCACTCGCAACCTTGAAAGTCATGGAAGAAACCAACGCACCCCAACGCGTCCACGAGATTGGAATCCAAGTTCAGCAACGCTGGGTAGAACTAGGCGCAACACACGACCTCGTTGTCACACCCGGTGGACTTCCCGCCCTTGCAAATTTCACTATTGACACCTACGACCCGCTCGCCGTCAAGACGTACATAACCCAAGCGATGCTTTATCACGGCTATCTTGCAAGTAACTCGATGTACACATCGATCGCGCACACTCCTGAAATATTGGATCAATACTTCGAAGCGCTGGGCACCGTATTCGCCCAAATCACCCGATCAAGTGACCCAAACCTGGGCGAACTGCTCCCTCAGGGAAGCGCTCAGGCGGGCTTTAAAAGGTTGACCTAGTCCAACCACTTCCA